>JADHWZ010000109.1 GCA_016783225.1 Dehalococcoidia bacterium
CAACATCTAGCATCTCCGTCAGGGGCAACCCCGGTGTGGCACTCAAAACACATCCCCAGGCAACCTCGAACTTCTTCCGAATATCGGGATTGCCAACACTCTGATAGCCCGGGTAGACATTGGGCAGGGCAGCCATATCGCAAGCGCCCTGGACGTTGTTTTGCCCCCGCAGCGGGTTTACCCCGGTTGACGGCTTGCCGATGTTCCCGGTCAGCATCGCTAAGTTAGCGGTAGCAAATACGTTGTCCGTGCCGTGGCTGTGCTGGGTAATGCCCATGGCGTAGAGAATGGACGACGGCTTGCGCGTGGCGTACAAGCGAGCTGCCTCACCTATCTTCTCCCCTGGTACACCAGTGACCTTCTGTACGAAGTCGAGGTCAAAACCGCGTAGCGATTCCCTGAAGGCATCGAAATTCTCGCAAGACTCCTCGATAAAGGCCAGATCAGCTAGTTTCTCATCAACGATTACCCGCATCATGCCCATAAGAAGAGCTACATCACTGCCTGGAGAATGCCTCAGCCAGACATCCGCGTAACGGCAAAGCTCAATCTCCCGGGGGTTGGCTACGATGAGCTTCCCGCTGTTTCGCACCGCCTTCTTAATCTCCAGGGCAATGACCGGATGGCCTTCGGTGGTGTTGCTGCCAATAACGAGGATGCACCCCGCCTCCCCAATCTCATTGATAGAATTGGTCATGGCACCGCTGCCGAGACTGGCGGCCAGACCGGCCACCGTAGGGGCATGTCAGAGGCGGGCGCAGTGATCCACATTGTTGGTCTGCATCACCACACGGGTGAATTTCTGCGCCACGTAGTTTTCCTCATTGGTGCACTTGGCTGAGGAGATGAAAGCGAATTGATCTCCTCTATAGCCTGCGAGTTTGTCCGCCACCAAGTCCAACGCTTCGTCCCAGCTTGCCTCGGCCAACTCTCCATTCTTCCGCACCAAGGGCATGGTCAAACGCTGAGGGTGGTGAACGAACTCGGCAATACCAAAACGGCCTTTAACACAGGCCTGCCCCTGATTCACCGAATTCTCCATAACCGGTGTCACCCGAAGGATCCTATTCTCTTTTGTTTCAAGGTTCAACTGGCAGCCAACCCCACAATAAGGGCAGGTTGTCACTACAGAGCGCTCGGCTAAGCCTCCCCACCTGTTAGCTCGCTCCATCAGAGCACCAGTCGGGCAAATGTCGACACAGGCCCCGCAGGATTGGCATCCTGAATCTTGCAACGTTTTGTTGAAGGCGGTGCCAGGTACGGTCTGACCGCCCCGGTAAGTGAAAGCGATTGCGCTCACCCCTCTCACTTCTTGGCAGACCCTGACACACCGGCCACAGAGTATGCACAGGTTATAGTCTCGGTCGAAGAATGGTGAGTCGCTAAGGATGGGCAACTCCTTGCGAACAATCGGGAGAGAAACCTGCTCCAGTCCTATGTAATCGGCAACTTCTTGGAGTTCACATCGTCCGTTTCTGGGACAAGTGACACAGCGCTCAGTAACTGCCACACTGCGCAAACATATATCAAATGGCTGGCAACGGTCCTTGCGCCAGCAAGCAAGGCAAGCATTTGGGTGCTCCGCCAGAATCAGTTCGAAGATGTTACGCCGCAACTCTTGAAGTTGTGGTGTGCTAGTATTGACTACCATGTCATCGGTTGCCGGTGTGGTGCAGGCGGTAGGGAACCCCCGCATGTTCTCAATTTCAACGATGCACATGCGGCAGCCCCCATACGGAGCCAAACTGGGATGGTAACACAACGTGGGGATGTAGATCCCTGCCTCTCGGGCGGCTTCCAGTACTGTAGCTCCTTCTTTTGGCCTAACTTGCTGGCCATCAATGGTCAGACTTAGAGTCCTGGTCTGAGCAATAACCATGTCTAATCTCTATCAATCCCTGCCGGCGTACGGACATTCCGAGCCCCCGACAGTTCGAAAACCTTCTTTAGGCTGATGCCTCAACGGGTGCAGGCTGTAAAGGGACCTCAATTCGCTCACCTGACACTTTGGCTACAGCAGCAAAACGGGGTGGGCAAACATCAAGACATGTCCCACATTTGATGCATTTGTCTTGGTCGATAACATGTACTAGCCTCTTGCCCCCTGAGATTGCTTCAACAGGGCAATTCCGCAAGCAAATCATACAGCCCTGGCATTTATCTGGCAAAATGTAAAAGGAAATCAGCTCTTTGCATACCAGAGCAGGACACCGCTTTTCGTTAATGTGAGCCTCATATTCATCGCGAAAATAGCGAATAGTAGTCAGCACTGGGTTAGGAGCGGTCTGCCCCAAGCCACAGAGTGAGCCCTGCTTGACCGTGTTAGCTATCCTCTCCAGTTCCTCTACATCTCCAGGCTTGCCCTCGCCCTTGGCTATACGCTCCAAAGTAGCTAACATCTGCCGTGTGCCAACTCGGCAGGGAGGACACTTACCACAAGACTCAGCCTGAGTAAAGGTGAGGAAGTATCTTGTAAGGTCAACCATACACGTCTCTTCATCAGCCACAATCATGCCGCCAGACCCTATGATCGAGCCAGCAGCGGTCAACGACTCATAATCAACGGGTGAATCAACCATAGATGATGGCAGGCAACCTCCAGAAGGACCACCAGTTTGCACCGCCTTAAACTGCTTGCCGTTGAGGATGCCGCCGCCGATGCCATAAATGATTTCACCCAAAGTAATGCCTAAGGGCACCTCAATAAGCCCTGTGCGCTCCACCTTACCTACCAGGGCGAAAGTCTTCGTGCCTTTGCTTCCCTCCGAACCGTACTGGGCATACCATTCACTGCCTTTCTGTAAGATCAACGCGGCGTTTGCCCAGGTTTCCACATTGTTTATGTTCGTTGGCTTCCCCCACAGCCCGGAAGTCGCCGGAAAGGGAGGCCGTGGCCGAGGCATTCCTCGCTTGCCTTCAATAGACGCGATTAGAGCTGTCTCCTCACCACAAACGAAAGCCCCGGCTCCTTCCTTGATCTTCAGGTGAAAATTGAAACCCGAGCCAAGAATGTTATCCCCGATAAGACCATGCTCCTCCATTTGGTGAAGAGCCAGCCTCAATCTTTCCAAAGCCAGCGGATACTCAGCGCGACAATAGATGTAGCCATGGTTGGCCCCTATAGTGTAAGCACCGACAACCATTCCCTCTAAGACTGCGTGAGGGTCTCCTTCCAGTAACGACCGATTCATAAAAGCACCCGGGTCCCCCTCGTCGGCATTGCAGATAATGTACTTCTCATCCCCTGGTGCCTTTCGGCAGAAATCCCACTTCTGTCCAGTAGAGAACCCGGCTCCACCTCTCCCCCGCAAGCCCGATTTCTTGATCTCCTCAATAATCGCCTCTGGCGTCATTTTCAGTGCCTTGACCAGACCACTGTAGCCACCGCCAGCAATATAATGATCAATATTCTCAGGATCGATGAAGCCGCAGTTGTGTAAGACTACACGGACTTGTGGCTTAAGTACCGGCAAGTCGAACAAATTGGGTATGCCATCGATGCTACCGTCACCAATGCAACCCAAAGCCAGGTCGGGATGGGAATCATCGTTGACTAGGTAATCCTCAATGAGCTGAGCAACTACGTCCTGGGTCAGGTTTCCGTAAATGACTTGGGGACGCCCTGGCTTCGCTATGTCAATCATCGGTTCGGCATAGCATAGGCCCATGCAGCCAACCTGGATAACAGTAGCCTCAATACTCTGCCGTCTGAGTTCTCCGTCAATGGCTTCAAGGACGCCGAGAGCCCCGGCGGCTCTACCGCAGGTACCTGCGCCGACCAATATTCGTGGCTTATCGCTGGATTGCAGTGCCTCCCACTCAGCTACTGCGCGACTCTGGATTTCCTCGAAAGTCATAACCCTTTACTCTCAGTGATACTCAGACAGAATATCCTTTGCTTTAGCAATAGTCACCCGACCATAGACATTTTTATCGATGACCATTACCGGGGCCAGGGCACAAGCCCCAAAGCATGCCACTCTTTCCAGACTGAACTTGTAGTCTTTGGTTGTCTCTCCAGACTCAACGCCGAGTTCTCTCTTTACCTCGTCCAGAATGCGCTCACCACCACGGACATGGCAAGCTGTACCTAGACAGACCTTCAGAGTGTGCTTGCCACGACGGGTGAAATAGAACTGGGCATAAAAAGAAGCGACTCCAAAGATTTCGCTTTCCGACATCTTGGTGAATGCAGCTACCTTTGAAATTGCCTCCTCGGGAAGATAACCTACCTTCTCCTGAACCTTCTGCAGGATGGGAATTAACGCCCCCTTTTCCCCCTCATATTCAGCCAGCATCTCAGCTAGTTCATCAGGCACTGTGACCTCCTGCAGACCGAACAACCAAATCGGTAGTTTACCAAATAAGGTCTCCCTGGTCAAACGTGCGTTTTCGAGCTCGTTTGCAGGCCCTGGAGCGGCATGGCAACACTTATCGGTTCACTTCCCCCGGTGCTTTAGCAGGTGCAGACAAAGATTCCTCAATGAGTCCTTGGCTTGACCCTCATGTAGTTTGCCTTGCTCAAAGGCTGCCACAATGTTATTCACTTCTTCTCCTATGCCCAGTGAAGTCAACCCTTCAGGGTCCAGGGGGAATTGGCAAGACAAACTGAATAGCTTCGAGACCGCCTGTTTATCGCTATTCAACAAGTCCTCTATCGGCTTCTGCAATATCTCTTTGGCTTCTTGACTTAGCGGGGCTTCATCCAGGAGTTGCTTACAGAAATGATATCTGCATTCCCTCGGCCTTATCTCATAAATAGGACATGAATCAAACTTGTCTGAATAGAACCTGCAACCGATTTCCCTACAACACTTACCTTTGCAGGCTGAACACCTAATTCTGCCTGTTTCGTTCAGGACTTGTGTAACCCTGGAGATCTCTGCGCCGAAGAGCTCATTGAACCGGTCATCAGTCAGGAATATGTCAGATGCATTGCATGGGCAGGTTCTTCCATCAGGAGTCTTTCTGTTGCAGGCTCTCCCGGACATACTAGGCGCCCTTTTCTATAACTACCTGCATTTGGCTATTCTCGAACCGATGAATGGCCCGGGCTACCAATCTGCATCCCTTCCGCACTGGTGGAGCTGTTGCAGTGTGCTCGCACAGTTATGGAGAAAGGGGAGGTTGGGATTCACCCAAGGCCACCTTGTCAAAGCTCCTGATTCCAGAGCGCCGTTGTAAGTACCGGGTCTGCCCTCTTGGGGTTATCATCTCCACCTTGAAGAGCTCGTTCTTGCACAGCTTCTCCCGGGGTATCTTTTCACCAACGAGCTTCTCCAAATAGGGGAATTGTATTCCAGAACAGGGCTTATTCCTCGGCGTCTGGGACTTCTCTATCAGGAGTGTTCTGGAACCCTCCTTCGCCAATCGCCGGGCGGTCACTGAGCCTCCTATCCCATCACCGACCACGACCACATCGTATCTGTCCAGCATTGATCACACTCGCCTACAGGTCACCTGCAGCCTATTATATCCGCGGCGCGGATAGCCGTCCAGCTTAGCCGCCTATCGATAGCGTCTGACTGAATCATTTCCCCGGGTTGGCGCACTGCAACGTGAGTGAATCGACTATCATTTCCCGGACAGCGTTTGGTAAGCCTGTTTGGTCTAGCTGATGCCGATGGCAAGGCATTGAGCAAGGCTGCTATACTGCGCGCTATAGCACCATGGAGAACCATCCACAAGCTGGACAACACAAACGTATTCTTGGTCTAAATGCCAACGTCTTCTTTCTGGGTCTGGTGAGCTTTCTCACTGATGTCAGCAGTGAGATGATTTTCACCCTCCTGCCTCTGTTTCTAGCCAACATCCTCGGAGCAGCGACCGTTATCATCGGCCTTATTGAAGGAGTGGCTGAGAGCACTGCCTCTCTCATCAAGATCATTAGCGGCTGGTTCAGCGATAAATTGGGCGAGCGCAAGTCTCTGGCTATTGTTGGCTATGTATTGTCTACGCTGGCCAAACCTTTCATGTATATAGCCACAACCTGGGGGATGGTGCTCGGAGTAAGGTTTACTGATAGGCTGGGCAAGGGTGTGCGCACTGCACCACGGGATGCCCTGGTAGCTGATTCTGTATCCGCTGAAGAACGGGGAAAGGGCTTCGGGTTTCATCGGGCTATGGATACCTCCGGTGCTGCCCTTGGGCTTATCGTAGCAGCAGCCATCGTCTTTTTACTGCAAAAGGGTACTTTGGAACTGGCTCAAGGTACTTATCAGTGGCTAGTGCTCATTGGGATTATCCCAGCGGTGCTGGCGTTATTTGTGTTTTTCTTTGTCCGCGAAGCCAAAAAGGATTCCAACATACAGAGTCACTCTAGCTCAAAGGTAGGGCCGTTATACTTGGATGGAAGCTCCCAAGGTATCAAAAGTGGCTTTGACATCCGCTTCAAGCTTTTTCTTGGCATTATGTTTTTGTTTACTTTGGGTAATTCTAGCGATGCCTTTCTTATTTTGCGAGCGCAAAACCTGGGCAATTCTGTGCTTTATATACTTTTAATGCTTATTCTGTTTAACGTCGTCTATGCAGTTGTGTCAACGCCCGCCGGTGTGGTGTCAGACAGACTGGGGAGAAGGCGAGTCATAGTTTTGGGATGGTTAATCTATGCTCTTACCTATCTCGGTTTCGCCATGGCATCAGCTTCATGGCAGGTATGGCTACTTTTTGTATTTTACGGGGTTTACTATGGGCTGGCCGAGGGTGTGACTCGAGCTTTCGTTGCTGACCTCGTGCCGGAAGAGAAGCGAGGCACCGCCTATGGCCTTTTCCATGGCGTAGTTGGGATTGCCCTTTTACCGGCGAGCATAATCGCCGGCTGGCTGTGGCAGGCGATTAGCCCTGCAGCCCCGTTCTATTTCGGGGCTGGTTTGGCGTGTCTGGCCATGATTGGCCTCTTGGTGCTAGTCCGGGAGTAACGCTACTGCAGGACGATGTTGTCTATAAGCCTCGTCTTTCCAATTCTGACTGCTAGAGAGGCCAGCGCCGTCCTATCGATTTCCGACAGTTCTTCCAGGGTCTGACTATCGGCGACGCTAACATAGTCAACCTCAGCTAATGGCTCCTTGCTGATGAGGGAAACCATCGCCTGTCGCAGGAGCTCAGCGTTTTTCTCGCCCTTTTGCCATAGCTGCTGAGCCTGGGTTAGAGCCCGAAACAAGACAGTGGCTGCTTGACGGTCCTGAGAGTCAAGGTAGACATTGCGGCTGCTCATTGCCAGGCCATCGTCTTCCCGTATGGTTGGCACGACTATAACTTGCACATTCATGTTGAGCTCAGCGACCATTTTCTTGATCACTATCGCCTGCTGAGCATCTTTTTGACCAAAATAGGCCCGGGTTGGCTCAACAATGTTGAACAGCTTGGCGACTACTGTGGTTACCCCCTTGAAATGCCCTGGACGGTAACTTCCTTCGAGCCGGTCAGTAACCTTTTCCACTGCGACCCAGCTATTGAACCCCTGAGGGTACATCTCTTCATTCGACGGCATAAAGACAACGTCAGCATTCTCTTTTTGCAGCAAACTCAGGTCGCGGTCTGGGTCACGAGGATAGGTACTGAGATCTTCGGCCGGGCCGAATTGGGTCGGGTTAACGAAAATGCTCACTACCACCGTGGCGCTCTCAGCCCGAGCTTGTTTCACCAGAGACAGGTGCCCCTGGTGAAGGTAGCCCATCGTGGGGAC
>JADHWZ010000110.1 GCA_016783225.1 Dehalococcoidia bacterium
TTCTTACCCCCTCCCTCTAGCTCCCTCCCGCCAGGGGAGGGAGGACTCCGGGGACTGCTGTACCAAGTTGTCTCGTTCTTTCTGTCTCCATATTGAACCTCTCTCAGCCTTGGTTCCTGTTCCCTCTCCCTTGACGGGAGAGGATAAAGGTGAGGGTGAGAAAAGATCAAAGATTAAAGACCAAATATCAAAGATTGGAAATTTTCTACGCGCCACCCGCCTACGGGTGGCCGTTCAAAGCTCCCACCCTGAACTCCTTTAGCATAGTGAGTGTCAGGTGGGAACCTGACACTCACAAAGGATTTACGTATTGGGATTCAGGATTTGGAGCCAGCGACTGAAGCCTGGCACCACGCGCTGTGCCTTATTGAGCCACGCTTGACACCGTCCACTCCGCGCATCTATACTACCCGACGATGTTGGGGATTGGCATAAAGAAACACGGCCTGCGTCAGCTCTCAATCGCGGTATTCCTTCTTGTGCTGGCTGGCTCCGCTGCTGCTTGCATCACCATCCCTCAGGAGGCACCCCAGGAGACAGCACCATCACCTCCCCAGCTCAGCGATGCCGGCGAAACAGGTGGCTCAACTACTTCCCACCCTCCGGTCATCACTTCATTCAGTGTCGGCCCGAATAGTATCTACCGCGGGGAGTCAGTAATCCTGAGCTGGGACGTTTCCGGCGCCACATCAGTGACCATATACCCGGTCATAGGCAGCGTAGGTGGAAGCGGGGCTGAGCAACTATGGCCAACGAGCACCACCACCTATACCTTGACAGCCACCAACGAGGCCGGTGACAGCACCGGTTCGGTTGGTGTTGCAGTGACATCCGCTGACGAAACCGTGGTTGGCTGCGACCCGGTATCAGGCAGGAACCAGGAAGTCGACCTCACCTGGGAGGACATTTGCCTGTCAAGCCAGTATCAGGTACAGATCGCCAAAGACCCGGCCTTTACACTAATAGTTTTTGACTCTGGCGTCTTTGCACCGGCTTCATCCACATCGCCAGCATTAATCGTCCCGCCGGGAGCACCTGCTACTTCATGGGTGACCAGAGCAACGCCAGGTATGTACGCTCCCCTCGAGGCAGGTCACACCTACTACTGGCGTGCCAGGGTCCGTGGCGATGCCTGGGGCGGCAGCATCCGCAGCCCGTGGTCCTACGAGCCTTTGACAGGCGAGGGCAACCTGAGGAGCTTCACCATCAAGGCGGGCCTGCCGGCAACGGCTAGCTATTACGGGCTACAGTTGCTGCACCCGAACAATGCGCGCATGGGCTGCCCGGTAAAACCAGCATCCTTCTCCTGGTCGCCTTTCAAGGGGACCACGCGGTACAAGTTTGTCCTGGCCAGGGACGCAGCCTTCAGCGATGTCGTGGCCGAGGCAGAGGTAGCCACCACTGCTTACGACTACAGCGCAACGCTGGAATACGGCGCCAGCTACTTCTGGCGAGTGATGGCCGTCGGGCCTGCGCCGAGCGACTGGAGCGCCGTGTTCACCTTTCAGACCGAGGCGGCACCGCTGCCTCCATCACCACCAGAGGTACCAACGCCAGCAACTCCGCTATGGGCATGGGTAGTCATCACCGTCGCAGCCATACTGGTGATTGTAACAACGGTCCTTATATTCATGATACGCCGGCCCTGATTCCCCATCGGTGACGCCTCTCCATACGAAAGGCTAAGGGGTAAATCCTAGACACTAAATGCTAAACAATATCTAAATCCAAATCACCAGAAGAGTATCTGGAACTTTGGATATTGGTGATTTGAATTTACTTAGCATTTAGAGATTGGAAATTAGAATTTGGAGCGAAGCGACTATTTGGGATTTAGATATTAGGACTTGGAATTTATGAGATGCACTACACCGCTCCAGGGGCGCCATGGACAGAGGCGGCGGGTGCTTTCAACTACCCATTTTCACACAAAACAGTATTCACGCAGGCAATTGGGTATTGACAAACTTGACAGGCGTAGTATAATGATACCTGAATATTGGCTAGGAGCCCTGGCTCAAGCTAAAATAACTTAAGATAACGTGATTCACCAAGGGCAAAAACAGTCAAAACAGGGACACTGAAGTCGCTACATTGCAGCGGCTCTTGGTGCCTTTTTGGGTTATGAATAATACCACCAACGCATAAGAAAGAACGGAGGTTAAGAAATGAGTAAGTTGAAAGGCTGGGAGTCTCTATCGGTGCTGATTGTGCTGGTACTGTTGCTGCCGCTGGCAGCAGCTCTGATGCCGACAAGCACAGTCTGGGCAGTGGCTGACAACGTCACGCCAGGGCGGGCATCACCAGGCGGTGGCGTAACAGGAACGCAGTCACAAACCCCACCTGACATGATGCTGGCATACATGAACGTGACCCCACAGCAGATACTTGCCGGTGAGCCGGTGACTATCATGGTCAATGTATCGAATAGCGGTGGCACCACCGGAAGCCACACCGTCGTCCTGATGATAAATGGGCAGCAGGAAGAGACCAGGCTGGTAACCGTTGGGGCTCAGAGTGCCCAGCCTGAAAAGTTCATCGTCACCAGAGATGTGCCAGGGACTTACAAAGTGACTATCGGTAATCAGCAAGCCGAATTCACCGTCCTCGGCACCAGCACTGCTGGCTCACCTGTGAGCGGCGCGCTGATTATCGCCATAGTCATCGGCATTGTGCTTATCGCCAGCGTGGTAGTGCTATTTCTCCGTCGCCGCCCTGCCTACTAGCTGACAGGTGCAAAGAAACATAGCGGGGGTGACTTCTTGAAGTCACCCCCGTCGACAAGACCACTCCCCATGGCTCAGAAAGCTAACCTTCCCCATAATGCTACGTCTTTGATCTCGCTTGGATTAAACGTACCGACTAAAACGCCAAAATGTTATTCCTCAAACGTTTCATTAAACTCATACTTCTCTACGGGGTAACATGTAGGCGCAGGTCCTTGGAGCTGTCCTAAGCTCACCCTCACCTAACCTCTCCCATCGAGGGAGAGGGAGAATAAGGAAAGGTGGCAATACCCTTAGCCGGGAGAGTCTTATGGTTCTCCCTCCCCTGGCGGGAGGGAGTCAGAAGGAGGGGGAGCTTCTATCACCCTTACCCTGACCTTCTCCCATCAAGGGAGAGGGAGAGGGAACTGGAATGAAAGGCGAGGGAAGAGGCCAGTAGACCTGAAGTTCTATCCCTGTGCATTTGAGTTCTAAGTTCTTGCGTTAATTGAGCAGGTCTACCAAAAACTTGACAACTCATAACCAAGTACCTATAATAAAGAAAAATCGCTTCCCCGCATTGTATCCAAGTCCGTTATTCGCCTGGATTTCCCCCGCAGTGGATTGTACCAATACATGTTGTTGTAGCTACTTATGCGACCACGTCGCAGCGGAATACAATGTTGAGCACCCTTGAAAAACGCCATTTCTCAAGGCAAGCTATGTTTCGGCACCAGCCGGAGATTGAGCTTTCGGTGAACGAGCATCCATTCTGCTCATGAGCAAGTACGTCTTCGTCACCGGTGGTGTGGTCAGTTCGGTAGGGAAAGGTATCAGTGTTGCTTCCATCGGCAGAATCCTGAAGAGCCGCTCCATCTCGGTCTCAGTTCAGAAGCTCGACCCGTATCTCAATGTTGACCCGGGGACTATGTCTCCTTATCAGCACGGCGAAGTCTTCGTCACTCAGGATGGTGCTGAGACTGACCTTGACCTGGGACACTACGAGAGATTCATCGATGTTCGTTTGACTTCTGCTTCCAATGTTACTTCAGGGCAGATTTACTCGGCAGTTATTGCCGGGGAAAGACGAGGAGATTTTCTCGGCGGCACTATCCAGGTGATTCCTCATGTGACGAACGAGATAAAGCGGAGGATAAGGCAAGTAACCGAACTCACTGGAGCTTCAGTCGTTATCGTTGAGGTTGGCGGCACCGTGGGCGATATTGAAGGCCAGCCGTTTCTAGAAGCTATCCGCCAGATGCGAAACGAAGAAGGCAGGGATAATGTGCTTTATCTCCATGTTACCTTCCTGCCCCATATCGCTACCACCAACGAGCTTAAGACTAAGCCTACTCAGCACAGTGTCAACGAGCTAAGACGCATCGGCATCCAGCCAGACGTCATTCTGTGCCGCTCAGACTATGAAATTCCCCAGGGCACGACAGACAAGATCTCTCTCTTCTGCGACGTGGATAAGCAGGCAGTCATACCTCTGGTCACTGCTCAAACCATCTATGAGGTGCCGCTAATGCTTGAGGAAGCTGGGCTGAGCGATTTGATTGTCGACCGACTCGGGCTGGAGTCCGAACACGCTGACCTTGGTCAATGGCGGCAGATGGTGGCCAAGCTAAAAACCCCAAGGGAGCCGGTAACCATAGCTCTGGTAGGCAAGTATGTGGAGCTTCAAGACGCCTACTATTCGGTGCGCGAGGCTCTGTACCACGCCGGGCTCCATCATGACCGGCAGATAAAGCTACTGTGGCTGCACTCCGAAGACCTCCGAACCGATGGTAACGAAAGCCTATTAAAGTCAGCACAAGGCATAATCGTCCCCGGCGGCTTCGGCTACCGTGGCATAGAAGGTATGATAGCTGCTACCACTTATGCCAGACAGAACAATATCCCTTACCTCGGCTTATGCCTGGGCATGCAGGTCATGGTAATTGAATTCGGACGGCACGCCCTGGGCAGTGAGCTAGCCAACTCCACCGAGTTTGACCCCGATACCCCCTATCCGGTAATCGCCTTGCTTCCAGAACAGCATACTGCCACTGGCATGGGTGGCACCATGAGGCTAGGCACCTTCCCCTGCCACCTGGTCCCAAGCACACATGCGGCTCACTCTTATGGTGAAACCATAGTTTATGAACGGCATCGCCACAGATTTGAATTCAACAACGACTTTCGGGAGCCACTGGAGCAACAGGGACTGATCCCCAGCGGGTTGTCCCCTGACAATCGGCTGGTGGAAATCGTTGAAATCAAGGACCATCCGTGGATGGTGGCCTGTCAGTTTCATGCTGAGTTTGAGTCGCGCCCCGACCATCCGCACCCGCTGTTTGCCAGCTTCGTCGGGGCTGCCAAGGAGACCTTGGTTGAGGGAACTCAAGTAACGCTGCCATTATCATAACAGTACCATGGGTTTCACTAACGTCTCAATAAAGGTTATCAATCCACAGAACCGGCAACTGTCTGCTGGCACTGATCTCTTGGTAGACAGCGGTGCCCTGCACAGCATTGTTCCCGCGCAATTCCTCCGCCAATATTGCCCTTGAGTCAAAGCGGAGCCAGGTTTTCATTCTAGCTAACGGAGACGGCATTACCCGGCCAGTGGGAGAAGCCATTTTCAGATTCAGCGATTGCGAAGGCACAGCACCGATGATTTCTGGAGAAGAAACTCATAAATAGGAAAAACAAATGCGTTTGTTTCTAGATACAGCCAATCTTGACCATATCCGGCACGGAGTCAGGCTGGGAGTAATCACCGGTGTGACCACTAACCCGAGCCTGGTATCGAAAGAGGGCAAGGTAGATTACAGACGCCTTGTCCAGGAAATCTGTTCCATTGTTCCTGGCCCGGTTTCCACCGAGGTGTTAGGCCAGGATGTCTCGGCGATGGTTACCGAAGCCAGGCAAATTGCTGGCTGGGCAGAAAACGTGGTAGTAAAAATCCCCGCCAGCCTCGAAGGGCTTGAAGCCACCCATCAATTAGCCAGGGAAAACATAAAGGTGAACTTCACACTCTGTTTCTCGGTAAACCAGGCTCTGCTCGCCGCTCAGGCGGGAGCTGCCTTCGTCAGCCCCTTTGTCGGCAGACTCGACGATATCGGCGAACATGGCATGAGGCTCGTAAAAGACATTGTCGAGGTGTTTCACAAATACCCTGATTCTATTAAGACGCAGGTGATCGCCGCCAGTATCAGGCACCCCCGGCACTGTGTCGAGGCGGCTGAAGCTGGTGCCCACATTGCCACCGTTCCCTACCAGGTACTGACGCAAATGATCAGGCATCCACTGACTGACATCGGTATCAGCCGCTTTCTGGAGGACTGGCACAAGGTCATGGGTGAAGGCAAAAGCATTTAGCCGATGCCAGTGGCCAATAATGAGTTGCCAATGCACATGTATCAAGAAGAACACCTGCCGGCACAAGGAAATGTGAGAGGTTAGCAAAATGAATATTTCCGAACTGGAAACGAAAACTCGCGAGGAACTGGTCGAGTTGGCCAAACAGCAAGAAGTCGAAGGTTACAGCGCACTGAAAAAGTCGGATCTCATTATGCGCCTGGTCCAGGCACAAACCGAGCAGCAGGGCTATCTGTTCGTGGGCGGCATCCTGGATACTGTGGACGAGGGCTATGGCTTCTTACGCACGGATACCCTGCTCCCTGGCCCCAACGACATATACATTTCCAACTCCCAGATTCGCCGCTTCAGTCTCAGGAACGGCGACACTGTCTCCGGACAGGGCAGGCCACCTAAGAACGGTGAAAGATATTGCAGCCTGCTCCGCGTGGAGGCAATTAACGGGGTCGACCCTGAGCAATCCAGGAGCCGGCCTCATTTCGGCTCTCTAACACCTACTTTCCCCGATAATCTATTCAACCTGGAGACTGACCCTCGCAACCTATCAACGCGGCTCATCAACTTGATTGCTCCTATCGGCCGAGGCCAGCGTGGGCTTATCGTGTCGCCACCCAAAGCCGGCAAAACCGTGGTTCTGAAGCATATAGCCAATGCCATCGCCACTCACTACAGTGAGCCTCACCTCATGGTCTGTCTTACTGGCGAAAGACCCGAGGAAGTTACCGACATGAAGCGCTCGGTGAAAGCCGAAGTTGTTGCCGCTACCTTCGACGAGCCGGTAGAGAACCAGACTCGAGTAGCTGAATTAGCCTTGGAGCGAGCCAAAAGGCTGGTAGAGTTAGGCAAGGATGTAATCATTCTGCTCGACGGCATTACCCGGTTAACCCGCGCCTACAACCTGGCGATGCCTGCCAGCGGGCGCACCCTATCCGGCGGTATCGATTCCGCAGCCCTCCATCCACCCAAGCGGTTCTTCGGCGCAGCCCGCAATAGTGAAGAGGGCGGCAGCCTGACCATTATCGCTACTTGCCTGATCGATACAGGCAGCCGCATGGATGAGTTGATTTACGAGGAATTCAAGGGCACCGGAAACATGGAATTGCACCTGGACCGTCGGCTGGCCGAAAAAAGAGTCTTCCCTGCTATGGATATCCTGCACAGTGGCACCCGCCGCGAGGAACTGCTGCTCGATGAGACCACGCTAAAACAGGTTTGGCTATTGCGGCGCATGGTCAGCATGCTGGCCGAGGACTCGGCAAACGAGACTGAAGCCACTACAAGGCTTATCGACCGCCTGGCCAAAACCCAGACCAATGCTGAATTCCTGTCAACCTTATCCAAAGATACGTAGCGAACTGTGTCTAGGATACCGGCCCACCTTTCCTATATCTAAAGCACCCAGCTACTCTACATGTCATTCTGAGCCCTTTGCCAGCCATCCGCCACCTCCCTGCCAAGCTTACCCTGAGGCATACGAGATTCTTGGCGGAGCCTGTCCCGAGCTGCATAAGATTCTTCACTCCGCTCAGAATGGCCAGGGAAGAGCGCAGAATGAGGGACAGCTGTCT
>JADHWZ010000111.1 GCA_016783225.1 Dehalococcoidia bacterium
GGTAGCAGTGATGTCAACCACCGCTCCCTCAAGATAGGTATGATCGCCCGCTGCCGGGGTGACAGTACCATCGCCACTAACCGCCATCGTCAGAGTGACATTCTGTAACAGGGCAAAGTTGGCGGTAACCGTCTGATCCGCATCCATGGTCACCGTGGTGCTGGCGGAGTCAGCGTCAGCTACATCACCGGTCCAGTCGACGAACTTCGAGTCACCAGCCGGGGTAGCGGTGATGTCAACCACGTCCCCACAGTCCTCGGTATGGTCGCCCACGTCAGGGGTGATGGTACCGTTGCCAACTTTCGCCATGGTCAGAGTATAGGTTATCAGGGAGAAGTTAGCGGTAACTGTCTTATCCGCATCCATGGTCACCGTGGTGCTGGCAGCAGTGGCATCAGCTACAGCCGCGACCGGTGTCCAGCCATCGAACTCGTAGCAGGTATCCGGGTCAGCGGTGACGGTGACCACGTCTCCCTCATCGTGGGTAGATGTGCCCGCCGCCGGGGTGGTAGTACCACCGCCAGCCGGGGTAACCGCCATGGTCAGCGTATACTCGGTAACGGCAGGCGTCTCCTCCTCGAAGTTGGCGGTGACCGTCTTGTTCGAGGTCATGGTCACCGTGGTAGTCGCGGAGGTTGCTGTTGAAGCACCGCTCCACTTATCGAAATCATAGCCAGTGGCCGCGGTAGCGGTGATGGTGACCACCGTTCCCTCATCGTAGGTGTGTGTGCCTGCCGATGGGCTGGTGGTACCGCCACCAGTGGGGCTAACCGCTATGGTCAGGGTATACTCTGCTGCCTCCTCTTCATCATCCCCACAGCTGCTCATTACCATGAGGCCCGCCAGCAAAACACAGATCAACCCTAGAATAGAAAGAAGCCTCAAATTCGAGTATGACACAGTCTTCTTAGTCATAAATCCCTCCTTTCCTCTGTGAGTGTAGCACAAAACTTCATGTCCTCATTGCCCCCTCTCTTCTTTTTTGCGAGTTTTGCACAAAGCGCAACAATTGTCAAGCCTCTGTACTCGTCGGTAGTGGATCATTTTCAAATCGCGGGGGCTAGACAAAAGAGGAGATTGTGAAATTAGTAGGGTAGGATTTGTATGTTAGGGCTTAGAGGAAACTACACGTCCGCTCTTCACAAAATCTGCATCCGAGCGTAGTTTTTGTGCAGTTTTCACCTTCTCAGTGTAAGAAACATTTGCACGTTCTTTATCTAAAGTAGACCTTGCTTTTTCACGTGCCTGCCAGAACTTCTTTGTATCTTTTATATAAGTCACCTTGGTCATTATCAGACCTCTGGATTATATCCAACAATAAATCTTCATCAACCTTCTTAAGAAGGCCTTCTATCCTCATTCTATCTTTGGGGCGGTAACTTGTCAATAGCAATACTGTCAAATATTCCACGGTTACAAATTTGCTAGAAACACCCTCGAATTCCACTATATTAGCTTCTTCAATAGCGCTGTTGAAAAGTGGGCTTATGTAGTTCGGTAAGAATTGGACTGGCATATCCTCTATGAAGATGTAAACATCTTTAATCTTAGCTCCCCTAATGCGGAAATGCTCGTATAGCCTATGATAATCATCTTCAGTTGCTAAGATCACCAATACATCTAGGTCATACGTGGGTTCCATTGGTACGTCATAAAACATTACAGCATAACCGCCACCTATTGCATAATCTTGAATAATTCCTGCGGTCTTGATGTCATTTAGACTAATCAGAACGTCTCTAAGCGCCATGCTGACTACCTACGCCTAGCACTATAATACCACACTTTGCTAGATTCAAATTGACCCACTACCCAGTTTCGCACATCCCTACTCGTCCAGTACATTAGTGACACTTTCGCCCGCCGTCTCCAATACTCTGATTATAGCAGCTCGTCAAGGTCAACTCCTCTTCCACCGGTGCTACTTAGTAGACTCGACCTTGACTCCGCAGCTACGGGAGATGTGACGGAGACGGCGGGGAAAAAGCAGATCATGTTCCTGATCTCGTTCATCGATACGTGACACTTCCTCCTTTCTTTTTTGTATTGGTGATGTGTCCACCACGTATCTGAACGAGATCAGCCTTGCCGGGGGGAAATGTTCAAAGCCTCACCTGCAATACCAGCCAGTGCATCGATGGAGCCATCGCCGGGGGTCTGGGGGTGTTCCCCAGTGCTCCTATTATTGTATAATGAGATGGGCAAGCTCGAAGCTCGATAAGGGAGGGCTTACAATTATGGGAATGCTACCTGAGGATAGAGCGGTGACCGGTGTCACTGTGGCTGAGATTGCAGAACGACTCCAGGCAGATGTCCTTTGTTGCCCTGAATCGTTGGACGGATTGGTGGAAAACCTGATGATTGGCGCCATGACCGTAGATTCCGGTGAGGACTATTTCAACCGCAAAGATAACAAGGCGGTCATAGTCAGGGGGGAGCGTCCCGACTGTCAGTTAGCTGCCCTGGCTACATCTACCAGGTGTCTCATTCTTACCGGCGGTGTAAAACCCGGTGCCCAGGTGCTCAATTGGGCGGAGGACAAGGGGGTGCCTATCCTTTTGACAGATAAGGATACCCTTTCTACAGTGGCGGAGGTGGAGCAGGTTTTTGTCGCCAGCAGGTAAAGCCAGCGCGGTACGACAGACAAAATGGGGCAATTTCTGCAGGAGGGGTTCGACTTTTCATGTATCTTGCCGAGTTGTGTAGTGGTAGCACGGGGGACTTTGGATCCCTAAGCCCTGGTTCGAATCCAGGCTCGGCAGCCATTCATTCCCTGATAGCTCAATGGTAGAGCGGGCCCGCCGCAGGCGGATTAACCGCCGGGTTAAGGGCCACACGAAGTGAAGAGGCGTTCCGGTGTAGCTCAGTGGTAGAGCAGGTCCGCCGCAGGCGGATTAACCGCCGGGTTAAGGGCCACACGAATTGAAGAGGCGTTCCGGTGTAGCTCAGTGGTAGAGCAGGCGGCTGTTAACCGCCGGGCCGTTGGTTCGAGTCCAACCACCGGAGCCACTTTTGGGAAGATGTTCACAGTCTATGTCCTCCAAAGCGATTCCACAGGCAAGTTTTACGTTGGACAGACTAGGAATTTGGAACGCCGTTTCTTTGAGCACCGGCAGGGTCTTGCTCGTTACACTCGAGGTCGTGGACCCTGGCACCTCAGTTACAAAGAGGAGCATCACACCAGAGCTGCCGTAATGCAGCGAGAGCGATTCTTGAAGAGCGGTCAGGGAAGGGAGTGGTTACGAAGTCACCTCGGTGGTAGAGCGGGTCCGCCGCAGGCGGATTAACCGCCGGGCCGTTGGTTCGAGTCCAACCACCGGAGCCATAACAACCTGTTCTGGACTCTTCTCGTAGAGAAGTGGTTCGTCCCTGTGGTGTAGAAGGGCTTCCGAAATCATTGTGTTGGCGACGAGGTCAGGCTGAACCGGCCCGGAAGCTGGCAAGCGACCTCATACACAAAACAAAAGAGGTAGCCGAAGATGAACTCCGGCTCCCTATCTGTTGCCCCGCTCAAATCTTTATTGTGGCTCCCCCCTTCCTTCCCAGTTCTCTTTCACGTACAATCATATCAGACAACTTACATGTTGAAATTCGGGGCACACTCTGACGTCGTGTCAGGCTCCGTAATGTGCCTGGACAAGGAGGAGGCCAAGATGATCAGACAATTGATATTAAACAACAGGAGCTACCGGCGGTTTTACCAGGAAACCGCCATCGAGCTTGAGACATTGAGGGAGCTGGTTGACCTGGCCAGAGTCTCGGCGTCAGCGGCCAATATGCAGCCTCTGAAATACATCCTTTCCTGTGATCCCCAAAAGAATGCGGCGATATTTCCACACCTGGCCTGGGCCGGCTATCTCCAAGACTGGCCCGGTCCACCTGAAGGGGAAAGGCCGTCAGCGTACATCATCGTGCTAGGAGACAAAGAGATAAGCCAATCTGTCGGCTGCGACCATGGAATAGCAGCTCAGAGTATTCTCTTGGGGGCGGCAGAGATGGGTTTAGGTGGCTGCATGATTGGCGCAGTGCAACAGAAGGGGTTGCGGCAGGCTCTGGCGATACCATCCCGCTACAACATACTTCTTGTCCTGGCTCTCGGCAAGCCTAAGGAAACGGTAGTGATTGAAACAGTCGGGCCTGCCGGAGACATCAAGTACTGGCGTGACAGTGAAAACGTGCACCATGTGCCAAAGCGGCCTCTAGATGACATCATCGTCGGTTAGATGTGAAGGTCCGCATGCCGACTCCAGATCAGGATCGGTAGCAGCGTTTGTTCTAGCAATGCGAAAGTGTTACGCTAGTATATAAGTGTTTAGATAGATGACCTACACGCTTGCTGTAGAGAACCCAGATAGCCTTACCGCATCTTGGGAGAGTTTGCAGCACCTCAGGTGGGACCAAGTTTTTGTTCTGCCTTGCTGGCTGGAAGCCTGGTGGCGTGAGCTTGGGTCAGGGTGTGATCTGTATTTGTGTGTTGTCAGGGAAGAGACAAGAGTCATTGGCATCGCTCCCCTCCTGTTGAAGGACGGAAGGGCGTCCTTTATCGGCAGTCCTGACATTTGTGACTACCTGGACTTTGTGGTGGCACCAGGAAGAGAGCAGGACTTCTTTGACATCCTGTTCGATAACCTGAGCCACAAAGGCGTACGTCGTCTGGACCTGAATTGTCTAAGGACCGACTCGGCTGCACTTGCCAGTCTGGTGGCCACAGCGCGAAACCGGGGATATGAGGTGACTTACGGTCCGGAGGACGTTTCATTAGAAATCGATTTACCGGCCACCTGGGAAGAATACCTGGGGATGTTGGATGCAAAACAGCGTGGCGAAGTAAAGCGCAAACTGAGAAGGCTGCAGGAAGCAGGTGACATAGACTACCGCGTTGTCGCCGACAGCGAGGCCGTTCCACACACCCTTGACGTCTTTCTAAGGCTACTTCGAGACAGCAGGGCGGATAAGGCGGCTTTCATGACTACCCAAAGGGAATCCTTCTTCAGGGCCATAGCCAAGAATATGGCTGAAGCGGGGCTGCTGAGATTTGGCCTTCTTCAACTCAATGCAGCGCCCGTAGCCGTGGTGATGTATTTCGACTGCCATAACAAGGTGTACCTCTACAATAGTGGCTACGATCGGCGCTATAGCTCCCTGAGCGTGGGGCTGCTGAGCAAAGTCCTGTGCATCAAGGACAGCATCCAGAGGCGGAAGGAAACCTTCGACTTCATGAAGGGAGGCGAGGCGTACAAATATCGCTTGGGAGGTAGGGAAATCGCCATCTACGGCTGCCAAATAGCTCTCAAGTAACCTTAGCTGTCCATTTGCACCATCGATATAGACCAGTGGAGGAGAGAATTTCACCAGCAGATCAATTGAAGATAGCCATGCTCAGTGTCCATAGCTGCCCCGTGGGGAATTTGGGGGGGAAGGACACTGGCGGCATGAATGTCTACATCCGGGAGTTGGCCCGCGAGCTGGGGAGGCGGGGGCACTCAGTGGATATTCATACCCGGGCCCATGACCCAAGGGAGGCCCAGATTGTGGAGTTAGCAAAGGGTGCCCGGCTTATTCATTTGGAAGCAGGAGAGGTTGAGGACGTACATAAGTTGGTGGTCTATTCCTATCTGGACGAGTTTGCTTGCAGTCTGGAGAATTTCAGAAAGCGCCACGGCCTGGAATATGATTTGATACATAGTCATTACTGGCTATCGGGCTGGGCAGGGAGGCGCATCAAGGACTGGTGGCAGGTTCCCCATATCACCATGTTCCACACGCTGGGTGCAGTCAAAAACGCCATTGGCGTGGGAGAAGATGACCCCGAGCTACGCATACAGACTGAACGGGAACTGGCCACGGGTTGCGATTGCATCATTGCCGCCACGGAGGCAGAAAAGGAGCAGTTGGTCGGCTATTACAACGCCCCCGGAGAGGCAATCAGCGTGATCCCTTGTGGCGTGAACTTGGACCTGTTCCAACCGGTGGATAGGGAAATGGCCCGGCAACACCTGGGCTTCGATGGTGGTAGCATTGCCTTGTTCGTGGGCAGGATCGAGCCGCTTAAGGGCATAGACAGGCTGCTCATGGCGATGACCTATCTGGACAAGAAAGAGAAGGTCCGGCTGGTGGTGGTCGGAGGCGACGAGCAAAGCCAACCTGAATTGGAAAGACTGCAATCGCTGGCCCACGACCTAAATATCCAGGATTCAGTTGCCTTCGCAGGCATGGTGAGGCAGGAAGAGCTGCCTCAGTACTACAGCGCCGCCGATGTCTGCATCATTCCCTCTTACTACGAGAGTTTCGGGCTGGTGGCCCTGGAGTCCCTGGCCTGCGGGACGCCGGTGGTGGCAACCAGGGTGGGAGGCATGGAGAGCGTTGTCTCTCAGGACAAGACCGGGTACGTGGTGGGGGACAATAACCCTCACCACCTGGCAGATAAGATAGCCGAGATTCTTTCAAAACCGGATAGTCGGGCACAGATTGCTGCGGCAGCTCGGGCAGCAGTTGCCAGATTTAGCTGGGTTAACATTGCTGAAGAAATAGTCCAGCAATATGAGGCGGTGCTCAGGGATTGCGCCACCCGGTGAGGCTAGTCAAGGTTCTTTTCGTACCAAAAAGTGGTCGATGAAGTCTTGAACCCGAGAGACTCATAAATGGCGAGGGCAGCTCTGTTCTCACTGTCCACCGTGAGTTCAACAACTTCGACTTCTTTGCCCCTGAGATAGGACAGCCCAGCCAGGACCAGTAACTTACCCAGCCCCCTGCCCCGGTATCCCGGGGCCACCCCAAGCATCTGGATGCGGCCTTTGCGGCTGCCTGGAGTGGCCTCCTCTCCCATGACTACCGTTGTCCAGCAGTAACCGACGGCCTGGCCCTCTTGGCTGACAAGGATTACATCCTTGGGCGAGCAGTTGCTCAGGTTGAGGCGATACATTATCTCCTCCACATTGTTGGGGTTAAATCCCCAGGTGCCCGCAAAGCATTGATTCTGAATATGGGTCAGCTTATCTTCCTCCCCACACTCGAGATGGCGGCACAGCGTGGCAACGCGCCTGGAATCCGTCAGGCGAGCCTTGGATATCTGCAGCCTCAATTCGACATGCCGGCGGATAAACGAAAAACCCAGCTTGTGTAGCAGGCTTCTTGCCGCCCCGTTGTCCTGTGCTACACTCACGTGGGCCACCTGTGCCCCCAACTGTGCCGCACGGCCGAGGGCGTAGGGAGACAGTGCTGTGGCCAGGCCCCTTCTACGATAGTCAGGGTGTACCAGGCAATCCAGCACAACGCGCCTGATACCCAGTTCCGGCGTGACATCCATGCAGCCAACAAGCTTTCCACCTACTTCAGCTATGAACAGGTCTTGTTCGTGAGCATGATTTGGCCGGCTCAGGTACTCGCTCAATAGCGGCGACGAAATGTAGCGTCCTTCCTTGTCCAGCTTTTCAGCCTCAGAATGCAGCCGGGCA
>JADHWZ010000112.1 GCA_016783225.1 Dehalococcoidia bacterium
GGTCTTCAGTGCCGAACTGCTCGATAACCCTGACAGGTCCCACGCTGGATTCAAAAACGGGCATAGCACAGAAAAGCGCTACTCGTGCCAACCCTTCGATTGCCAGAATGGCTTCAAAAGCGGTCCTACCCTGTCCCTCATATTCGACAGGAATAGGTAATCCCAGGAGACCCCAGTCTGCCAGCTTCTTGAAATACTCGCGGGGCATGTGCTCAGCCGTGGCTTCCCATTCCGCTACCTTCGGGCGGAACTCCTTCTCGGCTATATCGTGCACCAGCTTCTTCAGCATCTTTTGCTCTTCGTTAAGCTGAAAATCCATTCGTGAACTCCTTCAGCAAGATTTTGGGCCGCGTGTTCAAACGGCTATCTTCGCCGTGGGATGAACAACCGGCTGACTCAAGAAGCGCCGCCTCCCATCCACTCACCTATCCATCTGGCATCGATTTCAGTTATGGCTATTGTTTCTCTTAGCCCCACAGAGCCTCGGCTACATCATCCAGACCGAGTTCGAGCAGCTTTTTCTTGCTGGGCTTGCCGCTGCTGGTATCCCAATCCCTGGCCGCGAGATAATCGTTACGCAGTGTCTCCAGTTCCACCGACCTCCCTGCAGTAGGCCCAGCCTCCAGGGGAGGACGGCCGGCAACCCTGCCAGGGAGTTTGAAATCGCTTACGCTTATCCCCTCACGGGCATTGAAAGCCTGTCGCATATTGGCCACCCGCTCTCCCACCTTCAGCAAATCGTCCAAGCTACAGTCCCACCCGGTGGTGAGGTTTATAGACTCAGGAATTGCATTGGCGTCCATGAGACTGTAACCAATAGAACACATCCCGGCACAGTTCACCACGTGTACCAGGTCGCTACCCATCTTATTTGCCTCACCGCGACCAGCCATAGACTTGCGGTCAAAAGTGGGGAATTCCAAGCCGCTGGCAGGCCTGGCACCGTAGCTGCCCTGGTTGTGGCGAGCTGGCGTGGCATCGAGGTAGGCGGTAGCATAGTATGGGTACCGCTTCGGATCATGCATTGGCACTTCCTGGCCGTGAACGTGGATGGCGAACTCCTCTGCCCCTTTGCCTATCTGTCGCGCTGCCGCCATAACCCCGTCGGCGAGCACCTGCCCGAAGCCTTGCCTCCTCGCCAGCTTCTCAGTCATTTCTACTATGGCTTCATGGTTACCCCACCTGAGCTCGATGCCCTCGGTGTCCGTGTTACCGATGATGCCATTTTCATAGCATTCTATAGCGAAAGCCACAGTGGCACCAGCAGAAATAGTGTCCAGACCGTAGCGGTTGCATATATCACTGATCTTTACTATAGACTCCAGGTTGTCGTTCAAACACATAGAGCCGAAAGCCGCTAAAGTCTCGTACTCCGGCTTGTGCACACCTGCTGGATAGCTGTATTTGCCCGTGCTTGGCTTCATCAGCCCACCACATGAAACGGGACAGCGCCAACACCCATATTTGCGCTCTTCCAAGTTGATTACACTCTGGTCACTGATGGCAGCAGCATTGGGGAAATCAACTACGGAACCACCCCAGTTCTTGACCGGGGCATCCCCAATCTGGACTAATTGTGCCAGCCCTACTGAGGTACCAAACTGCTTGAACACCTCCACCTGGCCACCCAGTTGCCCAAGGTGCTTCGTCCTTGCCGCCTTCAGTGCCGATTCATGAGCCACAGGAACTGCCTGTTTTCCCCTCACGGCTATGGCCTTGAGCTTTTTGGACCCCATTACAGCCCCCAAGCCGGAACGGCCGGCGGCTCTTCCTTTATCGGTAATAACACACGAAATGAGAGACAGGCTCTCTCCCGACGGGCCAATGCAGGCAACTCTAGACTCCTTGCCAAACTCAGCTTGGAGAAGGGACTCCGTCTCCCAGGTGTCCTTGCCCCAGAGCTGATCCGCCTTTCTGAGCACCGCTTTGCCATCGTCAATCAAAAGGTAGACAGGGTCAGGCGATATCCCCGTGAAGAAAACGGCATCATAACCGGCGAACTTCAGGTGTGGACCGAAGTCCCCGCCGGAGTTAGCATCCCCCCACGTCCCAGTGAGGGGAGATTTGCCCACCACCGCATACCTTGAACCGAAGAGAGCGGGCGTGCCTGTAAGAGGGCCGGTAACGAATCCCAGCATAGCATCAGGCCCCAGGGGGTCTACCTTGGCCGCTTGCCGGCTAAACACCATCCTGGCTCCGATGCCATAACCGCCAAGGAAATCCCGATACATACTTTCCTCAGGAACCTCCTCCGATATCCTGGCCTCTCCGAGGTCAACGAAAAGGACTTTGCCCGTGTAACCACCAGTCATTGATTTCCCTCCTTGATTTAATAGTCGTACAGGCGATACCTACATCGCAGTCTTCTTGCGCGAAACAAAGCCAATACGCAGCTGAATATTCAAACGCCAAGGGCCGCGTTGCATCAAGAAACCATGGCCGCCGTATTAACACCGGCTTTAGCATTATGCGGTTGGGCGGTGTGTTCCTTCAAGCCCGGTAGACGCTCCAAGGTCTCACTGGCCTCTCAGGAGCGAAAACAAGTTTAAAACCACCACAGGTTGCTGTTAGCCCCCGAATTGGTCCAGCAAATGTGCGGATTATCGATGTTACAGCCAATTCCGGAAACGTGTCTTATTGTGCCAGGCGTACCTCACGCCAGTTACTCGTGGGTGATTTTGTATACGACGTTTTCCATCGCCCCTGTCACGTAAATGGCGCCTGAATCCGAAACCTCGACATCACTCATGACACCAGTGCGAGGAGTTCCGGCTACGGGCACCAAGCCAATCGCCAAATCTTCGACCAGGGGCGTTATTGCGCCTGAATCCGGATTAATCTCGACTAGCCGTTGTAATTCAGCCTCAACCACCAGTATTTTGCCGTCCGCCTGAACCGCAATGCCCTCCGGCATTTTTAGCCCTGAAGCCACCACTTCCTTTTCTCCGGTGGAAAGATCGACGCGTACGACATTACCACCCATAGCCTCGGTGACATAAACCGTGTTTTCGCCCGCAAATGCAAGGCCAACTGGGCCACCTAGCTCCCCGGCAACTGCCTCACGATTCTCCCCCTCGGCTCCTGAGACTTTGAGCAAACTGCCAGTGCCCAGCTCCGCCACAAGAAAGCTTCCATCATCCAACGGCAATACATCATAGGGCACCATGAAGTCATGAAGGGTTCTAGTAGCTTCATTGGTTTTGAGGTCGAATTCCTGAACGGTTCCGGTGAACCAACTGCTCAGAAGCAGGGTATCATCTTTCACTGATGCGACAAAGGGATATTCCAGGTCACTGGCCTGCATGCGCGCCACATTCGTGACCGCTCCAGTATTCCCATCAATCTCCCACAGGCCCATGATACCGGCCACATACAATGTTTCTCCCGCAATTCCTATTCCTCCCGGGCAAGTGACATTGCCTTCGACAAAGGTCTCTACTTTGCCTGTCTTCGTGTCTACACGATAAATCCCGTTGGTGGACATGTTGGAAATGAAGAGCTCGTCTTTTGAGTTCAACGCCAGGTTGTCTACGGCTGGTATGACGTCTGCAACAACCGTTTTCTCACCGGTTTCGATACCCACTCGAACTACCTGACCTGCGGCGGTATCTACCGCGTATAGATTACCCTTGGAGTCGAAATTGACCGCTGCGGGGGTTTCGAGGCCTTCCGCCACGGTTTCCATCTTGCCAGTGTCTACATCAACCCGTACAACCTCTCCTTTGAACCAAAGAGGCCCGTATAACTTGTTGTCCGGGCCGAAATCAAATCCATTCAGTCCTCCCATCCCTTCGAGGATGAGCCGAGGTTTCTCTTCTCCCTTAAGGTCGATCTCGTATAGAGCGTCACCGAGGAAGACCTCAGCAACGAACAAGCGGCCCTCCTGGTTAAAGGCCAGAGAATTGGCTCCCGGTATGCCTTTGGCCAGAACTTGAATCTCGTCACCAACCTGGCGATGGACTTTGCCCACAATGTAGGATGTCCAGTACAGGTGCCCGTCCGGGCCGAACTCTAGGTCATCCGCTAAACCCTCAGGCGGGCCGATGTATTCAGTTACTTGCACTTCGCCTTCCTGGGCCACTATCTTGTAAGTTGTCTGGCCAACTACGCTGCCGGCATACAGATTATCCTCGCTATCGAACGTTAGGCCATGTACCCCGTTGAAATAGGAACCAGGAACCAGGATTTCTACCTCATAGCCCGGGGCAACTGCCGTTGGTTCAGTGGTATGAAACACAGCAGGCTCTACAGCGGAGGGGGCACACGCCACAAGTGCAGATAACGACACCAGTACCAGTGCCACGAATAGAAAGGAGGTTTTCTTGACAAGATTTCGCTTCATTTTTTCCCTCCTTCAATTACGACCATTTTGCATTAGAGTATAGAGACTTCCTATCACATCGTCAAGGGCGTGCACCCACCCTTCAGGAGCAAATGCCACGGGACAGGTCGACAATATCCCCTCTCCCTCGATGGGAGAGGGTAGGGTGAGGGTGACACAAAATCAAAGATTGGAAATTCGCATCTATCAAGATATTGCCTTTTCGTTCTCCGGGCTAGGTCACTTCGCATAGCAGGTCACCCAAAGCTCATTGGTGGTCTTCGGCTGCGGCTCGTTTGACACCCTATCTGGCTTTTTGTTAAACTCGCATAGAGTGGCAAAAGGAGAAGCCAAGACCTTACCTTCCAAAACCTCAACCAGGAGACTGGTAGAGATCTTCACTGGTGATGGAAAAGGCAAGACATCTGCAGCGCTGGGGATAGCTCTCCGTGCCCTGGGGCATGGGCTCCGCGTCCACATCATTTATTTCATGAAAGGTGAATTTCCCTACGGAGAACAGAGAATTCTATCTCAACTGCCCAATGTCACCTTTGCCAGATTTGGGTTTGAGACTTTTGTCGACCCAGATAACGTTAAGCCGGAGGAGAAGGAGGAGGCTCGAAAAGCCCTGGAGGCCGCCAGAACAGCTATTCTCGGCTTGCAGTACGACATAGTAGTCCTGGACGAGGTAAATGTAGCCGCGGCCTGGAATCTAATTGACCTTGAAGACACAATAAAGCTGATAGGCGACAAACCAGAAAAGGTCGAACTCATACTTACCGGCCGCTACGCTGACCCGAGGCTAATCGAGCAGGCCGACCTGGTCACCGAAATGGTCAAGGTGAAGCATCCTTACGACAAGGGAACCCTATCTCGTGAAGGTATCGACTACTGAAGGCTGAACCGAAGGCGCAGTATGTTGGAGCAAGGCAAACCGGATGGACTGGCAGAAAAGGCCAGCCAGTGGCATGCCAGAGCCCAGGCTCTCGCGGAAAGGCAAGACTCCTTTATCACTACTTCCGGCGTCCCCGTTGAACGTCTCTATTCACCGGTAGATATCGCTGATACGGACTACCTTCAGGATTTGAGCTTCCCTGGCGAGTATCCATTTACCCGTGGTGTCCACTCTACCGGCTACAGAGGCAAACTGTGGACAATGCGCATGTTTGCTGGCTTTGGCTGTGCCGACGAGACCAATGCCCGCTACAAGTACCTGCTCGAGCATGGCGAGACCGGGCTCAGCGTTGCCTTCGACTTCCCTACTCTAAACGGCTACGATTCTGACGACCCAGAGGCTCGAGGGGAATTTGGCAAGTGCGGCGTGGCCGTCTCTTCCTTAGCTGATATGGAGATCCTATTTGACGGCATTCCTCTCGACCAGATAACTACGTCTATGACCATCAATGGGCCAGCAGCAGTTATCTGGGCGATGTACCTAGCCAACGCTCAAAAACGAGGTATTCCCCTGGACAAACTAGGCGGCACCATACAAAATGACATCCTCAAAGAGTATATGGCACAGAACGCTTTCATCTTTCCTCCCCAACCCTCCGTGCGCCTTATCGTTGACACCTTTGAATTCGGCATGCAACAAGTACCGCGCTGGAACACCATAAGCATCAGCGGCTACCACATTCGTGAAGCCGGATCTACGGCTGTTCAGGAGTTAGCTTTTACCCTGGCCGATGGCCTTACCTATGTTCAGGCAGGCATTGACCGCGGGCTGAAGGTAGATGACTTCGCTCCGAGGCTCAGTTTCTTTTTCAACTGTCACAATGATTTCTTCGAGGAAATCGCAAAGTTCCGTGCTGCCCGCCGTATCTGGGCACGAGAGATGAAACAGCGCTTCAACGCCAGCGAACGCTCCCAGTGGCTCCGCTTCCACACCCAGACTGCCGGTTGTTCTCTGACTGCTCAGCAGCCAGAAAACAACATCGTCCGCACCACCATTCAAGCTCTGGCGGCCATCCTCGGTGGTACTCAATCGCTACACACCAATTCGATGGACGAAGCTCTTGCCCTCCCCTCAGAGAAGGCGGTGACCATTGCCTTACGCACCCAGCAGATTATTGCCCATGAAAGCGGTGGCACCAATACCATTGACCCCCTTGGCGGCAGTTACTTCGTGGAATACCTAACCAATGAGACAGAAAAGGCTGTCTACGACTACTTTGCCAAGATTGACTCGTTGGGCGGCGTCATACCCGCTCTGGAAGCCGGCTTCTTCCACAGGGAAATTGCTGATTCAGCTTACCGCTACCAGCGAGAAATAGATGGCAAGCAACGCACCATTGTCGGTGTCAACCAGTATACTATGGATGAGCCGGTCACCATTCCTATTCTGCAGATGGATAAGGAAGGTGAGAAACGACAGCTGGAGCGACTCAGCCAACTACGCCGAGAAAGGGATAATGAACTGCTTTCAGCAAGGCTCGAGGCATTGCGCCAAGCTGCACAAGACAACGACAATCTCATGCCTTATATTCTGGAAGCCGTAAGTGCCTACGCCACTTTGGGCGAAACCTGCACTGTGCTGCGCAAGGTCTTCGGAGAATATCGACTGCCAGCATTGGTATAATGCAAAATGGCAAAGCAAAATTCAAAGAGAAATCTAAAGGACGAGTTTGCAGGTTTGCGCTGGATGTTATCGGATTTGTTGAGCGACTGCCGAAAGGGCAGGTTTCAAGTATCATCGGTGACCAGCTATTACGGAGTGCCACTAGCATTGGAGCGAATGTAGTTGAAGCACAGGGTGCGGGTTCGAGG
>JADHWZ010000113.1 GCA_016783225.1 Dehalococcoidia bacterium
CATCCTTTGCATGATCTCAAAGCCGTTCCGGCAATATTCACAGCTTTCTCCAACTGCTCTGTATTCATAGATAGGCATGGTAAATTACCTTTCTCTGGCGCTTCGCCAACGCCTCCAATAAAACTGCGACAACAGCTCCTTTCATTTTGCCACCGGAGAAACCTCCTTGTCTACTATACCTCCGGAGCCAGAATTACTTGCCGACAAGGATAGCTATATGTGACCATATAACTGAGTGCGCATATGCCAAATCCGAATTTCAAATATCTGAACCCTATGAGCTAAATTCCAATTTCTAATTTATAAACTCTAAACAAATTCAAGTCCCAAAATCTGGAATTTTCCTTACGTTTGGGATTTGGTATTCAGTGCTTGGGATTTCTTGCCATGCGTAAATGTTTGAGACGTTACATGTATATGCCGACTCTTCTCACTAAAGCCACCATAGTTTTTTCCCGTGCTCGTTTGCCTATTGATTATTTACGCTATACCGTGTAAAATGTGGCTCAAATGAGCCAGGAACGAAATCCGGTGACGTGGGATAGGCAGGGCGTTCGGGCGCTAAGGCAGCATTTGAGACTGACTCAAGCTAAGTTAGCCAAGGAGCTAGGCACGCGCCAACAGACCATCAGCGAGTGGGAAACTGGAATGTACAAACCGCGAGGAACTTCAGCCACTTTACTGACCATAGTTGCCGAGCGTTCCGGTTTCAAGTATGGGTCAACTGTGAACGACGAGGCAAAGAAGCGAGGTGTGCTAGGCTAGAATAGGTTGCTGTGGTTTCCCCAAGGGGATGAAATACTACTTCTCCCAGTTCAAATTGGTTGAGACACAGCAGGCTTTTTACAAACCATCAACTCCGAACACAGAGCTAAAGTGGCAGCAACAGGCACCAAAGGATTCGAGTTTGCCGTCAAGGCGTGGCAATCAATGACTCAGAAGGTATCCATCGCTCCAAAGCTCCCCCGCTCAACGTGTACTTCCTGTACTCAGGTATCTACATCAAGTAGTGTTTCGGGTGGTCTACGGCGCGCTTCGTCCTTCTTGTTCCCACGCCGCCGTTATATCACCCACGCGACTACTCAGGCAGATGTCCTGCGAGCCTCGCCTAACGGCGAGCCACTTGCCTCCTGCCAGCAAGCTGGTGGGCATCCATCGGGGGTTTCCATGAAAAGCAATAGCCTGATTTGCAGCCTAGGAACCGGTACTAGGTCAAAGGCAGAGTTTACTGCACTGCTTCAGAACCATGGCATTAAAATGGTAATAGACGTTCGCCGCTTTCCCAACAGTCGCATCGAACATTTCAAGCAACAGCCACTGGTGCGACTACTGGCAGAAGTGCAGATTGACTACCTGTACTTGGGGGAGGAATTGGGCGGCTACCGGAGTGGCGGCTACCAAGCCTTTACCACCACCCCAGAGTTTGAGCAGGGAATAGATGCTGTAGAAAGAACAGCGGCGCAAGAAAGAAGCGCCATACTCTGTGCTGAGAGGCTTCCATTGCGATGCCACCGCCGCTTCATCACTTCTGAATTACAAAAAAGAGGTTGGCAGATAACACATATTATCGACGAAAGGCAAACCTGGGTGCCAGGCAAACCAAGCTAGTCCATTTTCAAAGAACTCCTTTTTTGCTCATCTCTACACGTAACCGTGTAACACTAAGATGAACACAGATGTCCCGGAAAAAACCATCGCCCTTGTTTGGCAGCGCCAAGTGGTGGCCAACCTAGTTACTGATGCCGGTGAACAGCTTCGGATAGTCTATCCGGGCAGAACTAGTAATGGCAGTGGCTGCGACTTCACGGATGCTGTTTTCACCATCGACGGCAAGGTAATAGAAGGGGACATCGAGATCCATGTCAAGTCCAGCCAATGGTACAGCCACGGTCACCATCGGGACGTGAAATACAATAATATAGTCCTACACGTCGTGATGTGGCGTGACAGCCAATCTCCCACCCTACTCCAAAACGGTAAGATTATTCCCACAATTTGTCTAAGTTCTTTCCTTCGTGACTCTCTGGACAGGCTACGTTACCAGCCCCACTTATTTCGTCATCCGCTGCCTTCGTGCCCACAAGCACCAGGGTTTTCAAACACCGAATCTTTGAGCAAATCGCTTACTACCGCAGGTGAGGAAAGGTTCGCCGCAAAAGCAACTTCGTTTCACACAGGCCTAAACCAGGAAGCGGCCGGGCAAGTGCTTTTTCGAGGCATGAGCAGAGCTTTGGGCTATGCCCAAAATGCTGAACCCTGCGAAGAACTCACCCATAAGCTACTCCTCAGCTTCTTACAGAAGGTGGAACCTCAGACTACTGCCGTCAAGCAAGCCTGGATCTTGGGGACTGCCGGACTGTTACCTTCCCAGCGGCTTAAGCTGCGATACAAGCCACTCCAAGATGCAGAGATAGAAGAGCTAGAGACAATATGGCAATCCAGCGGTGCGGTCGAGACTATGAAAGAAACCGACTGGTGTTTCTTCAGAGTGCGTCCCGATAACTTCCCTACTCGCCGCCTTATCGCTTTGAGTTATATCCTGGCCCGATATCGCAAACCAGGGCTGCTCCTAGGGATACTGGAGCTGGTGAGGAAAGCACCTTCGGAAGCTGAACATTGCTGGTTGGAAAACGGCTTGACTATCGCCAGTCAAGGTTACTGGGCAAATCACTTCGACTTCGGTGTTCCCAAGAAAAGAAGCTCAGCTCTCTTGGGCCGCGAGAAAGCTGCCTCGATAGCAATAAATGCAATATTGCCTTTCGTCTATGCTTGGAGTGATACAACCGCCCAGCCAGAGCTGAAGAGGAAAGCTGCTGGCATTTACCATTCCTATCCAAAGCTAGGAGACAATGAACTGACTCGCCATATGAAACAACAGCTTCTGCTCGAGCGAGACGCTGACCTTTCCGCCTGTCAGCAACAGGGGCTGATTCATATCTTCAAGAAGTACTGCCGTCACCGGAACTGCAGCCAATGCCCGGTGGCACCTAACCCAAGCTGAGACTGGGCACCACATCAAGGCCATAGTTATCGACCTTGCTCAGTTGGAAATGATAATAACCGCAAGCAGCAATCATAGCTGCGTTATCAGTGCACAGACTCGGAGGCGGTATCAGGACTGCAACCGGTGAGTTACGAATGAACTCATCACCGAGAGTTCTATTAGCTGCCACACCACCGGCCAGCAGTATCTGCCCAACCCCCAATCTTTCAGCAACCTGCAGGGTTTTAGTAACCAGAACATCGACTATCGCCTGTTGAAAGCTGGCCGCCGCCTCCGCCACGAAAGAGGCATCCGACGAATCCCTCTTCTCAACCGTATGGAGCAATGCCGTCTTCAGCCCACTGAAGCTGAAATCGTCGCTGCCTTTGAGCCAGGCCCGGGGCAGGGGCAAAGAAGGTGCCCCACTTTTGGCCGCCTCCTCAATAGCTGGGCCACCGGGATAACCAAGGTTCAAAATCCTAGCCCCCTTATCAAAGGCCTCACCAGCAGCGTCATCACGAGTCCGCCCCAGCCTTTCGAACTGCCCATGCCCGGTCATCAACACCAAATCGCTGTGTCCCCCGGAAGCAATGAGGCAGAGACAAGGAAACACCGGCTGCTCCTTGCCCAGCCAGTTGGCGTAGATATGACCTTCAAGGTGATTGACCCCAACAAGAGGCAAACCTTGGGCGAAAGCAATCGCTTTAGCTACATTCACGCCGACCAACAACGAACCGGCCAAGCCGGGACCAAAGGTTACTGCGATAGCAATTATATCCTGCCAGGCAACCTCGGCCTCAGCCATAGCATTTTCGACCACTGGCAGAACCGTAAGTATATGCTGTCTTGAGGCTACTTCGGGAACGATCCCACCATAGCGAGCGTGAATATCCACCTGGGAAGCAACGATGTTTGACAGAATACTGACTCCGTCCTCCACGACAGCAGCCGCAGTTTCATCGCAGGAAGTTTCGATAGCCAGAATTCTCATATCTCGAAATTATAGCATAAGTCAATGAAACAACTTGAAATTCGCTTTACCCAGGCTAAGTGCTATAATTGTAGCATTGAGTATAATAGGAGTAGTTAACCCAGCTTGCTAAACCAAACAAGCCTGAGTAGAATATGCTAAAAGGCTATTACTTTTGGGGGTGGGGAAATGGATACAGGTACATGGAAAGTTAAGTCAGGACTGGCCCAGATGCTGAAGGGCGGTGTGATTATGGATGTGGTCACGCCGGAGCAGGCAAAGATTGCGGAAGACGCCGGAGCCTGTGCCGTCATGGCACTGGAGCGCGTGCCAGCAGATATTCGAGCCGCCGGCGGAGTGGCTCGAATGGCTGACCCGACAGTAATCACTGCCATAATGAAAACAGTCAGCATCCCGGTGATGGCAAAATGCCGTATTGGACATTTTGTCGAGGCTCAAGTACTCGAAGCCCTGGGGGTTGACTTCATTGACGAATCAGAGGTGCTAACCCCGGCTGATGAGAGCCACCACGTCTGGAAACACGATTTCAAGGTTCCTTTCGTCTGCGGCTGCCGCGATTTGGGTGAAGCCCTACGCCGCATCGCCGAGGGCGCAGCCATGATTCGGACTAAAGGGGAAGCTGGTACCGGTAATATTGTTGAGGCCGTAAGACATATGCGGGCAGTCCAGGATAATATTCGTAAGCTACAGGGTATGCCCACCGATGAGCTTACCAGCGAAGCCAAAGCCCTGGGCGCCTCTCTCGAGCTGGTGATGGAAATACACAAAACGGGGAATTTGCCCGTAGTCAATTTCGCCGCCGGTGGTGTGGCTACGCCAGCCGACGCCGCACTGATGATGCAACTGGGTGCCGATGGTAACTTCGTCGGCTCGGGGATTTTCAAATCCAGCAACCCTGAGGCAGTAGCCAAGGCTATCGTCAAGGCAACTACCCATTACCAGGATCCGGCAATCATTGCTGAGGTATCCAAAGCGCTAGGAGCGGCCATGCCTGGGTTAGACATAAAAACCATACCTCCACAGGAATTGCTGGCAACCAGAGGCTGGTAGAGTGAAAATTGGTGTCCTGGCTCTGCAAGGAGCTGTGGCTGAACATATAACAGCCTTTTCCACTTTGAACACAGAAGCCATCCCCATCCGCTTGCCGTCAGACCTCGACAGCCTGGACGCGCTGGTAATCCCGGGAGGAGAAAGCACCACGATGGGCAAATTGTTGTCTGATTATGGCCTGATGAAGCCAATACGGAAGCTCGCCGGCCAGGGTTTCCCCATATTCGGAACCTGCGCCGGGATGATACTTCTCGCCAAGAAAGTAGCCGATTTGGACCTGGAGCCCCTTGGAGCTATGGATATCGAGGTCACGCGTAATGCCTTCGGCAGACAAGTAGACAGCTTCGAGGCTGATTTGGCAATACCAGCGCTGGGCGATGGAACATTCCACGGCATCTTCATTCGGGCTCCAGTAATACAGAAGGCAAACCCTGATGTTGAAGTATTATGTCAACTCAACAAGAACGTTGTGGCTGCCAGGCAAGGAAATATACTTGCCTGCGCCTTCCACCCGGAACTCACCGACGACTTCAGACTCCACAGGTATTTCCTCGACCTTATCACAGGAGATTGTAGTGTTTAACGATCCCCACCTGTCATTGCGAGCGAAGCGAAGCAATCTAACCTCACTCCCCCACCAAGATTGCCACGGCACTGCCTGCCTCGCAATCAAATTTGCCTATTGCGATCGGCACCACGGAGGATGAAAATAAGGGTAGCCTAGAGCGGATGCTCTAGGCGTGATTGGAGCCGATGCTCCAATCTACCCAAGATAAAGGATGCGAATCTATTTCCGTAGTAATGACAATAGACATCACCCAGGAGATGCTATTTGCAAAAGGTAGTCTCTGATGATTTAGATGCCCTGCTCGATGTCCTGCCGACTCACATTCGCCAGGCACTTGTTCAGCAAGCCGACAATAATGAGTTGCTGGAACTAGTCTTGGATCTGGGCCGTTTCCCTGAAGCTCGCTATCCCCACGACGAGGTAGTCCTCAGCCACAATGAGGTCACTGACTCAGATGTCGAACATATAGTCTCCCGTATCAGCAGTTTTAGCGGTGACAACCGCGCCGGCATCGAGCGCACGCTACACCGAATTTCGGCCATTCGTAACCGGCAGGGACGAATCGTTGGCCTGACTTGCCGGGTCGGCAGAGCTATCTTCGGTACCGTAAAGATTATTCAAGACCTTGTTGAAACAGGCAAGAGCGTGCTACTTCTGGGCCGGCCTGGTGTTGGCAAAACGACAATGCTGCGAGAGGTAGCCCGTGTTCTGGCCGATGATTTGAAAAAACGGGTGATCGTGGTGGATACTTCCAATGAAATCGCCGGTGACGGCGATATACCTCACCCAGCCATAGGTCATGCGCGGCGGATGCAGGTGCCGACACCGACGATGCAACACGCGGTGATGATTGAAGCTGTAGAAAACCACATGCCCGAGGTCATCATTATCGATGAAATAGGCACCAGCCTGGAAGCTGAAGCAGCTCGAACTATTGCTGAGCGTGGAGTCCAGTTGGTCGGCACCGCTCATGGAAACAGCCTGGAAAACCTGATGATGAACCCCACCCTAGCCGACCTCATCGGTGGTATTCAAACAGTGACGCTGGGAGACGAGGAGGCGCGACGGCGGCACACTCAGAAATCAATCCTGGAGCGCAAGGCACCACCCACCTTTAATATCGTCGTCGAAATCCAGGAGCGAGATAAGGTAATCATTCACCCAGAGGTAGGCCAAGCCGTAGATGCGATTCTGCATGGTAAGCCCCAGAAAACCGAAATCCGCTGGTTGGACAAAGATGGTGAAATAAAGAGAGATGAGACAATAACCTCCCATGCTCTGAACAAGAAGCAGCCAGAGCCGAAGAGAGAAACGCCACGGATATACCTCTTCGGCATCAACCGCTCTAAGCTAGAAGAAGCCGCCAGGGAGAAAGGGATTGTCACGGA
>JADHWZ010000114.1 GCA_016783225.1 Dehalococcoidia bacterium
ATGGTTGACGAGTTTCAGGACACCAACACTACTCAGTATATGCTAATAAGGCAGTTAGCCGGCAAACACCGCAATGTCTGCGTCGTGGGCGACCCCGACCAGTCCATCTACCGCTGGAGGTTCGCCGATTTGCGCAACATCCTCAACTTCGAGAACGACTACAAAGATGCCAAGGTCGCCCTTCTGGAGCAGAACTATCGCTCCACCCAGACCATTCTGAATGTAGCCTCCAACGTCATCTCTGTCAATTCGCAACGCATAGCAAAAACCCTGAAGACAGAGAACGAAGCCGGCGATCCAGTAACCATCGTTGCACGTGACAGCGAAGAGGAGGAGGCTCGGTTTGTAGTCAGCGAAATAGAAAGGCTGGTCAATCAGAACTCGATCTCGCTTCGTGACTGTGCTGTGATGTACCGGGTTAATGCCCAATCGCGCGCCCTGGAAGAAGCCTTCATGCGTTACGGGGTACCCTACAGACTCGTCGGAGGCACCCGCTTCTACCAGAGGCGAGAGATAAAGGATATCATCGCCTACCTCAGGCTTATCCACAATCCCTACGACAATGTCAGCCTCACGCGCATAATAAACGTTCCCACAAGGGGTATCGGCCAGCGCACCCTCGCCGAGCTGTCAGCCTGGGCAAAAGCCCAGGACGTGCCCCTATACTCGGCACTGAAGACGGTTGCTGAGGAGAAGACTCCCCCTTTCCCACCCCGGGCCAGCTACGCCCTGACCAGCTTCTTCAATCTGATAAGCGAGCTTGGCAGCAAGAGCCAGGAGCTAAGCCTCACGGATTTGCTGGATGAGGTGCTAAAGCAGTCGGGATACAAGGAATACATCCTCAACGAAGAAGACAGCGAAGACCGCTGGGAGAACATCCGCGAGTTGCTCAGCGCAGCCAGACAATACGATGAACTCAGCCCCGACGAGGCGTTGGCCAGTTTCCTGGAGAACGTTGCCCTCGTGTCAGACATAGACGAGCTCGATGAACAGGCCGATGCCCCTACCCTGATAACTCTCCACCAGTCCAAAGGCTTAGAATTCCCCGTGGTTTTCATTGCCGGCATGGAAGAAGGCCTGCTGCCCCACCGAAGGTCCATGGACGACCCCGAGGAACTGGAAGAGGAACGCCGCCTGTGCTACGTAGGGGTGACCCGGGCACAAAAGCGGGTCTACCTTCTGTATACCGAACGCCGTAGCCTATATGGCGGCAGCGCACCAAGCCGGCGCTCCCGCTTCCTTAAAGATGTTCCGTCGGAGCTCGTAACCACCGACGGGGTGCGGGAAGAGCAGGCAAACAGAGAGGAAAACGAGTTCACCCCAGTAAGCGCCCTTTATTCCAGCCCCCCACCCCGACCGTTCAGCACGCTGAACCTGCAGGCCGGCGACCACGTAAGCCACCAGGTGTTTGGTGAGGGGGTAGTGCTGAGCTGCTCCCCAAACGGAGACGACCAGGTGGTGACGGTAGACTTCGTGGACGGGGGCACCAAACGGCTACTGCTCAGCTTTGCACCTTTGGAAAAAATAGAAAAAAGTTAAAGATTCTAGGCCTAAAACCATTGACAAAAAGCGAAGGCTTGCGCTACATTGAAATATAGAATATGCTACCATTTAGACCTTTCGAGCAGCTCATACAAAGAGTAGGATACAGATAGATGATGAAAACTACCAGTGATACTAGAATCATCTTTTCTATAAGTGAAGATGATGTACAAATTGAGGCAATAGAACGAATTGGAAGAAAGCTTACTGAGGATGAAATGCAGATTGCAAAAAAGGGCTTGGAGTCTGGTATATTAACAGGAATTCATATAATCTATCAGACAATACTATCAGAAATGATAATAGAAAAATGAATCCAGCTATGAAAAGTCTAAGCCCTTCAGATTTACTAGCAAGTCAGTTTCTTGATAGGGCAAAGCAGTTTCAGGCAAACATTGAATTGATAAAGGTCCTAAAATCAAGGACTTATAGAATTGGTGAGGCTAATGTTTTAGTCCGTGCTTCGTCTGAGGGCAACAGGAGATATTTCTTCGGTATTAACTACATTACAGTTGAAGATATTGCTAATCTCGATAATCCATTTATTGCCTTCATATGTGGCTCAATAGATAGAGTTGTAATTATTCCAGCCAAAATCCTATTTCAACACTTGCCAAAAATTAGTCATGACAGAAATGGTGAGTATAAAATCAATATTGACAGAGATTTAAACATAGTTTTGGCAGGAAGAAACAATCGAATAGACTGTAGTAATTTTATAAATGAATGGGATCTCCTGTTATCTCCACCGCTTATAGAAGAAGAAAGCAAAAATACCGTTGAAGAAAGTTTGCACTCCATTTTACAGGGTCGTTTAGTTGAAATAGGAAATATCCGAGGGTTCGAAACTTTTTGCCCAAATAAAACAAAGACTTTTAATGAGAAAAGGCTCGATGAGATTACCACTCTGACCACCTGTCCAGAATTACAATTTTCTGATTACAATCTGTTAAGACAGATTGATGTGCTCTGGTTCAGAAATAGGGGGAATAACTTTGTCCCTGAAAATGCTTTTGAAGTTGAACTTTCCACAGGTGTTTGGGGTGGGGTTGGAAGGATGGCCACACTAATCGATTACTTAAATGTTGGATTCTACGTTATTTCTAATGACCCAAAAAAATTCAAACAGATAGTTTCTTCTTTTCCTGAGAGTGCGAAAAGGTATAAGTTTGTAGCAAATGATTTGCTTGGGGAGCTTTATTCTGCTGAGATAAATCTTAAAGAACTTCGTGTAGATATTGGTCTATAGAATTTCGTAGCTATAACCCTGAGCCTGCTTGCATGCCTTTTCACACGAGATTACTCGGTAGGGATCGTTTGGCGCTATATTCCTTTATCCATTCGCTGACCACAAATTTTGGTACCGCAATTTTTGAACCTGTTGCAGTGACGATCGCAAGAAGTAAATTCAAAGACGCTAAAGCACATACTACAGCAGGGGAATCTATCTCTGAAACAGCACTCGCTGAAATACAGAAGATAATGGACAACCTAACTACTGCAGTATCATCACCGAACAAAGCTGAGGAAATTGGTGCCATAAGGAGGGTTTGCCAGACCCGCCCTATGCGAAAAGTCAAGCTTAGAAAGGTGGACTTATATCTTGAAACCCACGCTAACGAACTCTACCTATTTGATCTGAAAACCGCAAAGCCAAATGCGGGAGGTTTTGAGGAATTCAAGAGAACCTTATTGTCATGGATTGCAGCCGTCTTAGCAGTAAATCCGAAAGCCGAAATAAATACTGTAATTGCAATCCCTTACAACCCATATGAACCACAACCATATACTAGGTGGACGATGCGAGGAATGTTAGATTTGGGTCAGGAGTTGAAAGTGGGCGATGAGTTTTGGGATTTCCTTGGAGGCACAGGAACTTACCAAGATTTATTAGATTGTTTCGAACGAGTGGGCATAGAGCTAAGAGACGAAATTGATGACTACTTTGACAGGTTCAACAAATAAACAGTATCCGATCTAAAGAAGAACCAGCCAAGCACAAAGAAAAATATGCCCCTGCCTGGGATGCTGCAATAAACAGGTTCACAGCCGAATTTGTGAAGGACTTCTGCTTTTCTGATGGACGCATAAATTGGGAAAGACTTGTACAATTTGTCAGTGAAAGTCGATCTGTCAAACCTAGCAGGCCCAGGACACAAAAGGGAAAGTCTTAATGGGCATGTGGATCGCGGGAAGATCGTGTAAAATTAGGTAGCATGCCCATCAAGGTTTTGGCCCGGGAAGTCGTCTCCAAGATCGCGGCCGGTGAGGTGGTGGAGAGGCCGGCTTCGGTCGTTAAGGAGTTGATGGAGAACTCCCTTGATGCCGGCGCCAGTCAAATCACGGTCGAGGCGCAGGGTGGTGGCGTTAGGTTCATCAGGGTCACCGACAACGGCAGCGGCATAGCAGAAAGCGATGTCGAGTCTGCCTTCCACCGCTATGCCACCAGCAAAATCGACACGTTAGCCGACCTGGAAAGAATCTCCACCCTCGGCTTCCGCGGTGAGGCTTTGCCCAGCATCGCAACCATGGCCGAGGTGGAAATCATAACGCAGGCAACCGGCGGCACTGCGGGCACTTACCTTCACCTGAGCGGCGGCACCGTAGTCAAGAGGGAGAAACGGAGCCGACCCCAGGGCACCACCATCACCGTGCATCACCTCTTCCGCCATTTCCCGGCGCGACTGAAATTCCTCAAGTCACACACGACGGAAAACGGCCACATCGCGAACCTGCTGAGCCAGTACGCCCTCGCTTTCCCGGAGGTGAGATTCAGCCTGTCCCTCGAGGGGCGAACAACCCTGCGTACTCCGGGCAGCGGCAACCTCCGGGATGTCGTGGCCGAAGTGTACGGCCTGGAAGTGGCCAGGCAAATGATAGCCGTAGACAGAGTCGGTCTAATGCCCCATGTGGTTGGCCTGGTCAGCCCGGCTTCATTGGCCCGCTCCAGCCGCGGGTACCTCAGCTTCTTCGTCAACCGCCGCTGGGTGCGCAGCAGCCTGTTGGCTCGGGCCGCCGAGGATGCCTACCACGGCCTCCTTATGACAGGCAAACATCCCATCGTAATCGTGAACGTTTCCCTGCCACGACAGGAGGTGGACGCCAACGTCCACCCCACCAAGACAGAGGTGAGATTTCGTAACGGCCAGACGATTTATGCGGCCGTGGAGAAGTCGATAGGCAAGGTATTGGTCAAAACGCCGCCACCAAGCGTCAGAGCCACGACCCCTCCAGGCACACCCCCACCGAGTCTGTGGACAGTGGAAAGCCCCGAGACGACCCGAGCGCTTGGTTCGGCAACGGGGCTACCGGCAACGAAGGGTGCCGAGATGTCTTCCCTGCCCATCCTCAGGGTGGTGGGCCAATTGACCAGCAGCTACATCATGGCCGAGGGACCTGAAGGGCTCTACCTCATCGACCAGCATGCCGCTCACGAACGTGTCCTTTTCGAGAGAATCCTGGCCCAGCGCTCTCAGCAGAAGGTGGAAATCCAGGGGCTGCTTGAGCCAGTGAACGTAGAATTGAGCCCCAAGCAAGAAGAGATTTTGAAAACCAAGGGTGAACTCCTCAGCGAATTCGGGCTCAGCCTTGAGCCTTTTGGAGGCAGAACCTATCTGCTAAGAGCTGTGCCAGCGATCATGACGGGCGGCAACCTGGCCGAAGGGGTAAGGACATTGCTCGACGCCCTGACCAGTGAAGAAGGGCCAATGCGGCGAGAAGAGAGAATAGCTCAGTCCCTGGCCTGCCACAGCGCGGTCAAAGCAGGCGACTCGCTGACTGACGAGGAAATGAGAGAGCTGGTGAGACAGATGGAGCAGACTGCCCAACCCCGAACCTGCCCCCATGGCAGGCCAACCATGATTCACTTAAGCTCACATCAACTGGAAAAGGAGTTCGGCAGAACGGGCTAGCCACACTGCCTCTAAGTGGACAAGTAACGCGCGGCCGCCCGCCAAGTGTGCACTCTACTCTTTCTCCTGTCATCGCGAGCCAAGCGCGGCAATCTCATATTGGCCCCCTATACCACTGGATTGCTTCAGCACTGCGTGCTTTGCAATGACGGGGGGGCAGGTCTTCCCTACAGTCCTCCCTCCCCTGGCGGGAGGGAGACTTCCACTGACCCGTACCCCTTCGTTTCTCTCAGGGCAGGCTCTAGCCCTCTCCCATCGAGGGAGAGGGAAGAAGCACATACACCTTGGCGTGTCTCCCGCAAACTTGAAGGACGAAAGGCGTGGCTTACGAGCCTATGAAATATCCCCTGGGGTCGAACAGCCTCATGAGAGTTATCTCCTCTTTGGTCGGCGGCTCCACTCTCTTCAAGGCCGATGCGATGTCGAGCTCCCACCCCACCCTTTCCTTTATCGCGACTACGGCTTCCTCTTCATTCTGGGTTGCCTCCGAAGGGATATAGGCTGTCAAGGTGAAGGTCTCTTTACCGCCGACTTTCTCGAAAACGCCGACATCCGTGACCAGAGTCCTTACGTTCTTCCCGGGATAGGTGATGTAGGGGACTTCCTCCACCAGCCTCGTCTTGCCCGAGTTCATCACCACCACCGTCTCCCTGTTGGTGGTAGCTATATCGTTGGAGCCTCCAGAACCGACGAGGTAGGCCCTCCCCGGGATCTTTGTCGAGTTCACGTTGCCGAACTTGTCCGCCTGCGCCGCTCCCAAGACCCCCATGCACCGTCCTGATGAACCGCCGACGAAGAACCCGAGAGTTGTGTCTATGTTGGTCAGAAGCTTGCACGTGTGCATGTTGTGGAAGCTGAACACAGATGGGTCCGACGGTCTGGGCAAGTAGCCATACATACCTATCTCGGCCATCAAGTCCACATCGTGCCCTCTCTCTTTGAGCGCATAAGTGGCCAGCCAGGCTGCCAGGTTTGACAGCCCGATGCCAGCCAGTATCGTGCTGTACCCTTCAGCGATACATCTCTCCGCTATGACCTTACCACCGGCTACCACCAGCCTCTCCAGGGGATTTGGCTTCTTATCGAAATCAATCGTCTGAATCTCAGACAGCGTCTCAACTATCCAGGCATTGGAATCGGCCTTCCCCTTGAGGTAAAGCAGCCTCTCGTTTCCGATCTTCGCCAGGTAGTCGCTGTGGTCCCTACAGTCCAGAATCCACTTCTGTATCCACTTCGAGAACTTCTCCTCCTCGCTCGACGCCTCGTTGACCTCAATAACGAAATCGTAGTCGGGGAAGTAAGCCTCAAACTCGGGCAACCCCAGGCATGTCATCCCGGCAGGATGGGCCCCGTACGGGGCCTCGCAAACCGCCAGAACCAGGTAGGACGGTACCCGGACGAGATGAGCATGCCTGCGGATGTACTCTGTGGAGACTATCTTCTCCACACTGACTATCACCCCGTCCTTTGCCGCCCATGCCCCAAAGGCATCGCCTCCCAGGGGATAGGTCATTATGGTGTTCC
>JADHWZ010000003.1 GCA_016783225.1 Dehalococcoidia bacterium
ACCTGTTCGATTGTGTCGAGTCTGTCGTCGTTCATGATCAGTTGCATGTCCCAATCATAAACGAGGTGCCTTCCTTCAGGCTCATCCTGTGTTAGAAATCGATATACCCTCCAGGCTCATCTTGTATTGGAAGAGACTATCTGTTGACATACCATACCCCCATAAGGTATCATACGTGCCGCGCAACACTTCCAACCTATTTTACCATACAGTGCAACCAAGCAATACTTTCGTGCGAAAAGAACGTGATAATGGACGAATTTGAGCCAAGGATAATCGGCTTCTTCTGTAACTGGTGTTCCTATCGTGGTGCTGATGCTGCCGGTACCTCGCGAGCGAAATATCCGCCGAATGTGAGGCTGATAAGGGTGATGTGCTCAGGTAGGGTAGACGAGAGGTTAATACTGAAAGGATTTAGTGCCGGCGCCGACGGTATACTAGTTTGCGGCTGTCATCCAGGAGACTGCCACTACCAGAAAGGCAATTTGAGTGCCAGAAGAAGAGTGACGGCGTTAAGCCCTTTTCTAGACAGCGTAGGCATTGGCGAAGGCAGACTCAGGCTGGAATGGATATCGGCATCTGAGGGTCCAAAGGTAGCTGAGACGGTAAGGAGTTTTACCCAGACCATAAAGGGGCTCGGCCCCAATCCGATGAAGCGGAATAACACGCAGGAACAGCCAGAGGCCACGAGAACAGAGTGACTGCTTGGCATATTTGGGTACTTAGCGCGGTTATGGGCGAAAAAATTTAAGAAGGAGGTCAAACATGGCTAAAGTAGCAATCACAGTCAACGGCTCGGAGCCCAGCAACATTTTCCCAGCTATGATTCTAGGTTCTGCCGCAGCGGCAACTGGGGACGAGGTGACCATATTTTTTACCCCCGGTGGTGCTCCGGTTATGGTAAAAGGAGAACTGGAGAAAATCAAGGGCAAGGGCATGCCTGATATCGTAGAACTATACGAGGGCCTACGCGTATTGGACGGCAAAATCTTAGTCTGTGAACTGGCTTTTGGAGCCAAGGACCTCAAAGCCGAGGACTTCAGAGAAGGCGTGGAGATTGTAGGAGCAACTTCATTCATGGCCTCAATTGAGGGCGCTTCTATAACCTTCTCTTTCTAAGATTAAAGGAGGTAAATAATGGCACTACACACTTTAGATGTCTTGGGGCTTAAATGTCCCCAGCCAATACTCAAGTTGGCTGCAATGGCTAAAGAGATTCCAGCAGGAGACACCGTAGATGTGCTGGCTGATTGCGAGTCTTTTCCCAAGGATATTGTAGCGTGGTCTGAGAAGACGAAAAAGACGCTGCTTTTCTGTGTTGATGAAGGCGGCGGAAAACACAAGGCACAAATCCAGTTCTAACTCGGAGACACCTATGGGAGAAGGATTCGCGCCCAAGATAGTTGGGTTCCTTTGCAATTGGTGTTCTTATGCCGGTGCTGATCTTGCCGGGGCAAAAAAGCTAGAAATCCCCCCATCCCTCTCAGTTATTAGAGTAATGTGTTCTGGTACGGTTGACCCGGCTCTTGTTGCCACAGCTCTTCTGCGTGGAGCAGACGGCGTGCTTGTTGCCGGATGCCATCCGGGTGATTGCCACTATAGAGAAGGGAATTACTATGCTCGCCGAAGATTTGCCCTTTTGAAGAAGACTATTGAGACCTTGGGGCTGGATTCGGGAAGACTCATGCTGGCGTGGATATCGGCGTCGGAAGGACAAAGATTCGCCGAGGTAACTAATGGGTTTGCGGAGCACATTAAGAAAATGGGGCCGAATCCCATGAAGAAAAAGGCTTCACTATGAGTGGCGAGAATGAGATGAACAACAAGGGCCAGAACACTCCGGTGCTGGTTATCGGGGCCGGTATTGCCGGTATTGAGGCAAGCCTACTATTGGCCAACTCGGGGAGAAAGGTATACCTGGTTGAGAAGACTTCATATATCGGTGGTAACGTAATAAAGTTTGAAGAGGTATTCCCCAACATGGATTGCGCCACATGTATGATAGCCCCAAAGCAACAGGAGCTATTAGCCAACGAAAACGTGGTGCTTCTAAGGCTTAGTGAAGTTGAAGCCGTGAACGGGTCTTCCGGAGATTTCACGGTTAAGGTAAGAAGAAAGGCTGGCTACGTTGACCTAGAAAACTGCATTGGATGCAGTGCCTGCTTTGACCCCTGCCCAGTAGAGGTAGACAACGAATTTGAAGAAAGACTCTCAAAAAGAAAGGCAATATACATTCCATGCGCAGGGGCTCTCCCCAATGTACCTGTCATCGACACAGAGAACTGTTTGCGCTTCAAAGGACAGGATTGTGGAGCCTGCCACGAAGCCTGCATGTTCGAGGCTATTGATTTTGCGCAGCAAGATGAGGAGCTAGAACTTAAGGTTGGAGCAATCATCGTCGCTACTGGCTTTCAATCATTTGACCCAGGCAAAATCACTCAATATGGGTATAAGAAACTCGGTGATGTCTACTCGGCTATGGAGGTTGAAAGAATATGTGCCTCTAACGGACCCACTGAGGGGCAGATTCTTACCAAAAGCGGTCAACCACCAGAGTCGGTGGCTATCATCCATTGCGTGGGACGGGAAGAGAAAGGCTATTGCTCCTCGATATGCTGTATGGCCTCTCTCAAACTCTCGCACTTCATAAAGAAAAAGCTGCCCCAAGTGAAGATAACTCAATTTTACTCCGACCTCTGTATTCCGGGTAAGGCCTATCAGACGTTCTACGAAGAGGTGAAGGAGAGCGGGGTTGATTTCATTCGGGGTACAGTAACTGAAGTCTCACAGTCAGGAAAGGGACTGACTATCAAGTATAGAACTGAGGATGGCAAGGAGAACACCTTAACTGCAGGCATGGTTATCCTTAACCCGGCGGTTGAGCCGACAGCCGACTCACCCAGACTAGCCGAGATTCTGAATATCCCTCAAAGCAAGGAGGGGTTTTTTGGTGAGAAGGAACCAGACCTTACTACTGTAGCTACGGCACAAGAAGGTGTATTTATTGCCGGGTGTGCCCAAAGCCCTAAGGATATTGCTGAGACGGTAGCTGAGGCAGAGGCGACAGCAGGGAGAATACTCTCGTTATCAAGATAGAGGATGCCAGATGGGAAAGAAGATAGGCGTATATGTATGCGAATGTGGCACTAACATAGCCGAGAAAGTCGATATTGACAAAGTAATCGCTGCGGTCTCTCCTCTTAAGCACGTGGAAGTTGCTGAGAGGCACAAACTTCTATGTTCTGAGGGTGGGAAGGAATTCTTGAAGCAAAGCATTGAAGAGCACGGCTTGACGCACGTGGTAGTTGCTGCTTGTTCGCCAAAGCAACATGAAGTCACCTTTATGAACGTATGTGAACAGGCAGGTCTCAATCCACAGCTTTTCCAACTTGCCAACATACGCGAGCAATGTGCCTGGGTTACGCCCAACGGAGAAGAAGCCACTGACAAGGCAATAAGACAAACAAGAGCCGCCGCCAGCAGAGTGACCTATCATAATCCTCTGGAGAGAAAAGAGGTAGAGTGCTCTCCTCATGTATTAGTAATTGGTGGTGGTATTGCTGGGGTTAGAGCTAGCCAGTTACTGGCGGCACCAGATAGAAAGGTTTATCTGGTAGAGAAAACCTCCTCCCTGGGAGGCAAAGTAAGAAGCTTCAGTAAGCTATTCACCAAGATGGAATCTGGCTTGAGGCTGATGGAGCATGAGATAAAGAACCTCCTGGAAAATGAGAATATCGAGGTGTTCACCGAGAGTGAGGTAGAGCAGATCTTAGGATTCCTCGGAAATTTCGAGGTAAAGGTAGTCAAGAAGGCAGAGGACAAGGAGCTGGACTTCAATGTTGGAGCAGTGGTGCTGGCTACCGGATTCGAGCTGTTTGACTCCAGAGGTCTTCCTCAATATGGATACGGGAAATTGGACGATGTCTACACGAGTTTAGAATTTGAAGAGATGAATATCCCTGATGGCCCTACCGGCGGGAAGATCCTTCTTAAGGGAGGTAGGCCTCCTGAATCAGTTGCAATTATTCACTGCGTGGGGCGGGAAGAAAAGGATTTCTGTTCTAAGGTATGTTGCATGTATTCTCTCAAATTTGACCGGATGCTTAGAGCACAAATACCGACAGTCAAAGTATCTCATTTCTACTCTGACCTCTGTGTCCCGGGCAAATCGTACCAGGAGTTCTACGAAGATACGAAGAAGATGGGAGTTGAGTTCATCCGCTCCGCGAAAACTGAGGTTACTAGCAATGGAAAAGGGACGACCATCAAATATGAGACCGAGGCTGGCTCGAAAGGTGATTGGGCTGCCGATATGGTAATCCTACTCCCAGCAATGGAGAACAGCGGTGACGCTCAGAAGTTTGCTGAGATGTTAAACATACCACTCGACGGAAAGAAGTTCTTTGTTGAAGAGCACCAGTTACTTTCGCCGGTGGCGTCCGCTGTGGAGGGAATATTTGTCATCGGCTGTGCCCGGGGACCGCAGAGTATTTCAGAGTCGATAGTGCAGTCAGAGGCGGCAGCCGGGAAGATACTGTCCACTCTCGTGCCGGGCAGGAAGTTGGCACTGGAAGTTCGAACATCTGAGATATCTGAAACCTTCTGCACTGGATGTAAAACCTGTATCGACGTTTGCCCGTATGGTGCTATTACCTTTGATGAAACGAGGAAAATCTCAGTTGTGAACGAGGTTTTGTGCCATGGCTGCGGAAACTGTGCAACTGCTTGCCCTTCCGGGGCAGCCAAGTTGAAGCATTTTACTTTTCCGCAGATTTATCAAGAACTTAAGGGGGTGTTACAGCAAGCAGAATAAGCAAAGCTCTACCATCGAGATAGTCTAAAATAAGGAGAAGCTGAAAATGACAAACGAGACAAAGGTTGACAAGACTCTAGATGTAAGAGGTGAAATCTGTCCCAATCCAGATGTGAGAACAATGACGACACTGGAGAAGATGGAGAAGGGGGAGATTCTGGAAGTCTTGGTCGACTATCCGCTTTCAGTGGAGCGCATCCCAAAGAACGCAGAAAACAGGAAGCACAAGGTATTAAAGGTAGAACAGGTCAGTGGACCTGAACACAAGATATTAATAGAAGCTAAAGCTAACAAGTAGTAAATCTCTCTTCAAGCATCTCAACCGAAGGCTTCACAAAAAAAAACAAAGGAGGCTAGAAGTGAACCCGTTGATATTTTGGGGACTTGCTGTTGGTCTTGTTTTTGGCTTTGCCCTGTCTAGGGGAAGGTTCTGTATGAACTCTGCCTTCAGAGACATTATCGTGCTGAAGGATTATACCCTCCTGAAGGCAGTAGGTGTTGCCATTCTGGTCTCACTGATAGGTTTTACCATCATGGCGCTAGCTGGGGTGATAACCCTGAGCCCCAAACCCTTCTTCTGGGGTGCGAATATGGTCGGTGGTTTTGTATTTGGCATTGGCATGGTGCTGGCGGGTGGATGTGCCAGTGGAATTTCCTACCGTGCTGGAGAAGGTATGGTGGGAGCAATGTCAGCAGTACTCGGCTTGACACTTGCTGGACTCATGACCGCTATGGGTGCCTTCAAGCCCGCGGCAGCATTTTTGCAGAGCACAACAAAGATAACACTAGCTGATGGTGCAAATCTCACCTTGGCTAATGTACTTGGTGTATCACACTATTGGCTAGCCTTTGGCATTGCCGCCGTCGCCATAATTCTCTGGATTGTCTTCGCCATCCGGGGCAAGAAGGCAGAGAAAGAGGAAAAAGCTTCACTGAGTGCTAGGATTTTCAAGAGAGGTTGGGGATGGTTGTCAACAGGAATCGTAATGGGCATCATTGGCATGATTGCCTTTTACTCCTCAACAGCGGCGGGTAGAAGCTACCCCCTGGCTATCACCGCCGGATGGATTACAAATCTGAAATCCTTGATTATGGGTGAGAATCTCCTTAACTGGCTATCTATGATGATTATCGGCCTCGTCCTTGGCGCTCTCATCGCTAGCCTCATTGCCGACGAATTTAAGCTTCGGGCACCATCACCAGGGACACTAATTCAAACCTTCTGTGGTGGACTCCTGATGGGCTTTGGAGCTGTGTGCAGTGCAGGATGCAACATAACTCACATTCTAAGTGGAGTACCACAACTTGCTTTGAGTTCCATGCTGGGTGGTGCCTTCATCATCCTGGGATGCTGGGCAGCTGCCTGGTGGATGTTCATACGGCCGATGAGAGCATAAAGACTTAGATAGAGAAGATACTAAGAGAGAAGCGAAAGGTATGTGGGGTCAATATGACTTATGCTGAGCAATGCGTAACCTTCCCTACGGAAGGCGGCGCAAAGGAAGGGATTATTGATTACATAAAACAGGCGCTTGGCAAGGGTTGTTTTGATGCTGTTCTCATACCTGCGAAAATGCCGTTGAGTGATTCGTTTGCTCACGTATTGATTGAAGATGAATCGCTCCTGAAAGATGCTTATCCTCTATGCCCAGTTACGACAGTCCAGGGAGCCAGAGTCATTGCCGCTCTTACCAGACGGGGGAAAGGGAAGAAAAGAATAGCCGCTCTGATACGACCCTGTGAGGTAAGAGCGACAGTGGAGCTATTCAAACTTGGGCAGGTAGACCTAGAGAATGTAATTCTCATCAGTGTCGATTGTCCCGGGGCCTTACCACTGGCTGATTGGGCCAAGGATCCAAAGAAGACCGAGGCTGCTTTTTCCGAACTTCTTGAAGGAAGTGACATTGAAGGTGTGCGGCCAGTTTGCCAGATATGTGATAAATTCTCGTCGACTGGTGGTGAGGATCTGCATATAGGGATGATAGGAATGAAGGATAGCCTTCTTCTGATCCCGACTAGTCCCAAGGGCAAGAGTATTCTTGACAAGCTTGGCCTTCAGGTTGTACAGGACATATCAGACTGGCAAAGCCGGGTGGGTGCGCTCACAGCCGACAGACAGAAGAAACGCGAGCAAGTCCATAAGGAGCTAGAACGCAGAGCTATGGGCTTGGATAACCTGCTCAATACCTTCAGCGCATGCATAAACTGCCACAATTGTATGAGAGTCTGCCCTATATGCTATTGCCGGCAGTGCTTCTTTGATTCTGACAGCACTAAATTCCCATTTGAGGATTACATAATGAGGGCGGAGGTGGCAGGCGCACTGAGACTTCCACCTGAGACCTTGCTCTTCCATGTTGGACGTATGTTGCATATGTCGCTTTCTTGCGTATCATGTGGAGCCTGTGAGGACGCTTGTCCCACATCCGTTCCGGTAGCACAGGTCTTCAGCCTAGTGGGTGACAAGAACCAGGAAGCCTTTGACTATGTACCGGGTAAGAGCGTAAATGAACCCCTTCCGCTAAGGGTTTACAGGGACAGTGAGTTTGAAGAAGTAGAGCAACCTCATGCGGGAACTTCTGCCAAAGAGGAGACATGAGATGCCCAAGGTGTTGAGGTTAGACAAAGGTGCGGAGGAAGGCCTTCAGGAACTACTTAAGTTCCTTTTGGAAAGCAGAAGCGTGAGGGGGGTCATTACGCTGACCAAAGTCAATGAAAGTAGTGGAGTAGCTTATTCACTTGTCACAGACCCGAAAGTGCTCGAAGATGCTTTGCCGCTTTTTCCTTTGATGCCGGCAAACGCAGGCAAGGTACTTTCCCGCATTACCCTAATAGAACCGGCTGATAAACCTATCGCAGCAGTCATGAGGCCTTGCGAACTGAGGGCGTTTGCCGAACTTCTGAAGCGGAACCAGGGGAGCTCAGAGAACTTCTTACTCATAAGTCCCACCTGTGGTGGAGTGTATCCTCTCAAAACGGCGGTTGGCGACAATATTAGAGAGAAACTCCCACAATACTGGGATGCGGTTAAGAAAGGTGAGATTCCTCCTGATGTAAGGTCCAACTGCACGGCTTGTACGCAGTTCATACCCTACACTGCGGATATGACTATTGCTTTGATTGAGAATGGTGGCATCGACAAACAGTGTGAGATATACCTGAATACCGAGAAAGCGGAAGAGCTTGTGACTGGCATGGCGGGAGAGGTCCTGGAACAAGAGCTCAACGTTGCAGCTCTGGAGACATTTCGAAGCAAAAGGGAAGCCCAAAAGGACAAACTCCTGGAGGAAGTCAAAGACCTAGATATGGAGAAGGTCTTTGGGAAATGTATAGGTTGCCACGCATGCAGCAAGGTCTGTCCCGCTTGTTATTGCCATTTATGCTTTTTTGACTCCCCAGTCAGCGAACATGGCGCCTTAGATTACGAAAGGGAGTTGAGCAAAACTGGAGGTGTGCGAGTTCCTCTTGATACCATTTTCTACCACTTAGTAAGGCTGTTCCATGTGAGCATGTCCTGCGTAGGATGTGGCCAGTGCAACGATGTATGTCCTGTCAACATACCACTCGGGGCTGTGGCCGTGAAAACAGCGGGCGCAGTCCAAGAAGCATTTGACTATCTGGCGGGTAAGAGTATGGACGAGGAGCTTCCTATTACCACCTTCAAGCCGGACGAGTTTGCTGGAATTAACTGATATAGGTGAACTGTGCCGCTCTTGAACTGGGCAAACCGCTTGGCTTAGATTTACCCCACCAGATCGATTTTTTGCCATCGAGATAGCAGACGCGAGCACCTTCAGCGAGGAATGCACCCCCGAAGTGAGACACGCGATCCCCGTGTGCCTGGGCATGGTTGTTCAGGATCTGGGCGGTACCAGCATCCCAAGCTAGCCACGCAGGCACCATAGCCACCGTAGTGCAAGCATTAGCCTGTGAAGGCTTGTGGTCCAGTTCCCTCTTTCATAACGGACAAAAGGTACTTCTTTCGCACATGCTACGTTGGCTATTACCGAATTCGGCGATTAGAGTGACGGATTGTCTGAACTGCGCATATAGCTTACAATTATGACATGCCGAACGAAGATGATATTCGGTATGTGGTCAGTCTCTCGCTGGAACAGGCCGCTTCTGGCTGTGAGCAGACGATCAAGATAAGAAGCAGTGAAGTCTGCCCTTTGTGCAACGGCTCCGGTAGAAGTTCAACGCCAGATTCAACACCATGCCCAAGTTGCCGTGGTACGGGGGAAACCTATCAGGCGCTTCCCACATCAGTGCGGATACCAGCCGGTGTGAAGGATGGTTGTCAATTACATGTCGAGACCAGGGGACAGATTGGAGAAAAGGGAGAGGTCCCAAAGCGGCTTAGCGTAGTAGTCTCTATTAGGGCTCACAGACTATTCCAGCGCAGTAATGATGATATTGTCTATGAGTTGCCGTTGAACTTTGCTCAAGCCGCCCTGGGAGCTGAAGTGATGGTGCCCACGCTTCAAGGCAATGTTGCATTTAGAATCCCCGCGGGCACCCAAACAGGGGAGGTCTTCCGCCTCAAACACAATGGCATCGCTCATTTCGGTAGACGAGGTAGGGGTGACCAGCTGATTAAGGTACAAGTGGTGACACCAACTTCGCTTGATGAAAGCCAGCGGCGGCGCCTCGAACAGCTAGCCAACAGCCTACCTCAAGCTGAATCCGGAAAGCGCAAGAGTAGGAAACAAGGGAACTCGTGATTGCGCCCCCCCATTAGAGAAGTGGTGATGCGGGGGTTGAGGCCCATCACCACTTCTCTTGGGAGAGACGGGAAGTAAGCCAGGTACGCAGTGGTTCATCCAATACGCCGACTCTGGATTCCAGCCAGGGGATGTCCCCGCTCTGCAGAGCTGCTTTTGCCTCTGAAGTTAGCTTGTACCCTTTGAGAGCTTGCTTAGGATTATCTGCCAGCTTCGCTAAGAAGGCGTTGTCGTCCCTCGCTCTAGCCAACACTGATACCAGGCCGCTGCTCTCTGCATCCAGGTAGGGCGTCTGTTGGGGTTGGAGACGGAGCTTGGAGAAGACCTTCGTCATCAGTGGTCTAGCAGCTACCGCTTCATCAGCACGCTCCTGACGAAGATATGCGAACCAATAAATGCTGCCTATGAAAGTCCCACCGACTATGTTGCCCAGAGTAACCGGGACGAGATTGCCGATGAAACCGACAGCGCTGAGATTGGCTACCTGGCCGGCGGTTACACCAGCGGCTTCGAGACCTCCGCCCTGTCCTACCATAGCCATGCCCATGGGAATGAAATACATGTTAGCAATGCTGTGTTCAAAGCCACAAGCCACAAAGGCCGTTATGGGGAAGACGATGGCAAATATCTTGTCAACGGTGGTACGAGCCCCGAAGCAGAGCCAGACAGCCAAGCAGACGAGAGCATTGCACAGGATACCCCGCGCAAAAGCGGGCCAAAAGGCCAAGCTGACTTTAGCATTGGCGATTAGCAGGGCATTGGCGCCCACCTTGTAGGCATCCAGCGTCCAGAATTGACTGTAGAAGACGATGAGTACCAGAAGTAATGACCCGATGAGATTGGCGAAGTAGACTACGCCCCAATTCTTCAGCAGTTGAGTCAATTTGATCTTGCCACTGATGCGGCTGCCTATCATTAGAGCGTTGCCGGTAAATAACTCAGCCCCGGCTACCACCACAAGAACTAGTCCTAAGCAGAACACAACCCCGCCTAGCAACTTCGCCAGGCCAAAGCCTACATTGATATCAGTAGTCACGAGGGTGCAGAACATAGCTCCCAGGCCAATGAAGAACCCCGCCAGTATGCCAAGAAGAGAGATAGAAAGGAGATTTCCATTTGCCTTGGCTACGCCTGTGTCTTCCATTTTGCGGGCCATGTCTACCGGCGGACGGCAATCAGTCGTAGCAGATTTCCTTAGCTCCTCCAGGGCAGACTGCAAGCCAGATACTTCAGCAGGTGCGGGCTTCGCAGTTTCCAACACCCGTAGCTCTTTACCAGATAGTTGTGCGCGTGCCATAGTTATATGTCCCTCTCTTTACCATTTCTCCTGGGATAGTCTCAGCATCAGCCATGTCCTAAGTCGCTCATCCAGTTTGCCCACCCATGACTCTATCTTGCTTACATCTCCACTTGCTATCGCAGCTCTCTCTTCAGTGGTCAGCTCGTATTCTTTCAAAGCCTCAGCAGGATTCTCAGCCAACCGGGCTAGGAAAGCATTATCCTCTGCTGCTCTGTCAAGCGCCGCCAAAACGGCGTTTATTGCACATACTTTGAACTCAGGAATCTTGGCGACCGGGTCAAGGGCATTGTTGGTCAGGACATTTGCCGGTGCTTCACACCAGTGGAAAGGCATAAAAACCACCCCAGGGGGTGATTTCTCAGTGATATGAAGCATAGTTTCCAGGCGACCCCTTTCTGAGGTTAACGTAACTAGGTCATGCTCCACAAACCCGAGTTTAGCCGCGTCATCAGGATGCATCTCCACAGCACCATTAGGCCGAAGTTCAGTAAGCACTTCGGAGCGTCGGCTCATAGTACCGGTGTGCCAGTGTTCAAGCACCCGTCCGGTGGTAAGAACCAACGGATACCTCTCGGATACTAATTCGGATGGTGGAATGTAATCTACCGCATGGAACTTGCCTCGCCCTCGAGCAAAGCTACCCTGATGCAGGAATTGTGTTCCTGGGTGAGAGGTGTCAAGGCAAGGCCACTGCAAGCCGCCTTTATCGAGGCGATCGAAGTGAATGCCGCCATAGATAGGAGTAAGGGATGCTATCTCTTCCATAATATCGGCGGCGCTCTCGTAGCCGAACGGCTTTCCCATCTTCTCTGCCAAAGCAGAGGTTATTTGCCAGTCGGCTCTCGCCTCTCCGGGTGGCAGGAGTGCCTGTCTTATTCGTTGGACTCGTCTCTCGGTATTAGTGAAGGTACCATCCTTTTCAGCAAACGCAGCCGCAGGGAAAACCACATCAGCCAGCCAGGCAGTCTCAGAAGGAAAGATATCCTGGACTACCAAGAATTCAATCTGTCTAAGCGCTCTTTGGGTATGCTCGAGGTAAGGCTCGCTTAGCATAGGATTTTCACCCATAACATAAAGCCCCTTGAGGTCGCCCCTGTAGATGGCATCGGCTATCTCGGTAGCTGTGAACCCAGGCCGGTCGCTCAATTCACACCCCCAGGCAGCCTCGAATTTAGCCCTTACTGAGGATTCATCGACCCTCTCATATCCAGGGTAAACATTTGGCAGCGCTCCCATATCACAGGCACCCTGGACATTGTTCTGTCCCCGAAGCGGGCTGAAGCCGGTGCCCTCACGACCAATGTTGCCGGTAAGCATAAGCAAATTCGCCACGCTTTTCACGTTGTCTGTCCCCGTGGTGTGCTGAGTTATTCCCATTCCATAGAGTATGCAGGCACTCTCGGCTTCTCCGAACAGGTGGGCGGCAGCCTCTATGTCAGACTGAGGGACTCCAGTTCTTTCCTCCACTACCTCCGGAGTATATTCCTTTACCAGCCTGTGCATCTCTTCAAAGCCTTCGGTGCGCTCCTGGATGAAGTCTTTGTCCTCAAGTCCATCCCTTATAATCACCTGCATCAAGCCATTCAATAGGGCAACATCGGTTCCTGGCTGATGATGCAAATCAACGGTAGCATATTCGCTCAGCTCAATAGAGCGAGGATCAGCTACAATGAGCTTGGCAGCGCCAGCCCTGACTCTTCTCTTGATAATTGACCCAATAATCGGGTGACATTCTGTGGTATTTGAGCCGATGACGAAGAAAAGGTCGGTTTTCTCCAAATCATGGTAAGAATTGCTCATGGCTCCTTGACCGAAAGCGGCAAGAGCACCAACTACGGTGGAAGCATGGCACAAGCGAGCACAATGGTCGACGTTATTAGTGCCCAGGACGGCACGGGTGAATTTCTGCATCACATAATTGTCCTCATTGGTGCACTTAGCTGAGCTAAGGCAAGCGAAGCTGTCTGGTCCGTAGGTCTGTTTGATTTCAAGTAGCCTCTTTGACACGAGTTCAAGAGCCTCATCCCAGGTAGCCTCGCGGAAGATGTCATGCACCTGACCATCATGAGGTGCTCCCCGTGGAACGCCGTCTATTCTGATGAGCGGTGTGCTTAACCTCTCAGAGTGAGTAACGAAATCATATCCCCAGCGTCCCTTAACGCATAGGCTCCCTTTATTGACTGATCCATCGGAGTCGCCACGAACTGAAACGATCTTATTATCTCGGACACCTAAATAGAGTGAGCAGCCAACCCCACAATAAGCACAAATGGTTTTAACTTCTTTCGCCGGTGGTTTCTCATATTTGGGCACCAGTGCCCCAGTGGGACACCGAGCAAGGCACTCCCCACAGGATTTGCAAATAGATTCAATAATTGGTCTATCGCCGACGGTAGTTACCTTTGCTGAATAGCCTCGGAAAGCTAAGCCAATAGCACCAACGCCAGCTATTTCATGACAGGCACGCACACATTTGGCACAGAGGATACATTTGTTAGGGTCGCGAACAAATGCTGGATGGCTATCGTCAATAGGAAAAACCTGGGTGCTCTTCCGTAGCCGGTCGATATGCTCTTGTTCCATACCAAGATATTGAGCGATTTTCAGCAACTCACACTGTTGGTTTTTAAGACAGGTGAGACAATCACCATGATGATTGGCGATGATGAGTTCCATAGTGATGCGACGTGATTGATTTGCCCTTGGCGTCTCGCTATGCACCACCATTCCTTCGGTTGCCGGTGCCGTGCAAGAGCTAACCAATCCACGCATTCCCTCAATCTCAACCACGCAGAGTCGGCAAGCCCCGTAAGACTTGAGGTCAGGGTCATAGCAAAGCGTGGGAATGTAGATACCAGCATTCAGGGCTGCCTCAAGCACGCTAGCGCCCTTCTTCGCGTTGACCTCCTTACCATTAATGGCCAGAGTGATTGTGTCTGTCCTTTTCTCATCAAAGGTTTCGATAACAGTGCTCATTATGAGCCTCCCTCAATTCATGCATCCTAGCCCCACCTATTAGAATCCAACCGTATGGAGTTTGCTAATCCTCTTCCAAGTCGCATCTCAAGCACCGCCTTGCCTCTTCAACTGCTACTTCTTCTCTAAGACTGAGTTCCACTTCTGCGAAGTTATTGAGTCGGTTGCTTAAAGGTAGAGTCGGTGGGGAAATACGAGGCTTTTCCCCCTCCTCAATTTCAGGCAATACTTCTCCTTGTTCAGGTGGCGCCAGTGTTTCGTCTATTGCTCCGCTACCACCTAAATATTTATCTATCGAAGTCGCTGCTTGCCTTCCGGCAGCGATAGCCTCAATGACCGTGGCCGGCCCAGTCACCACATCACCACCGGCAAAGACAGCTTCCCTGCTTGTAGCCAAGGTACAGCGGTCGACATGGAATGTATTCCCTCTTCCTAAAGGAAGCTCGAATTGTTCTGGAGCCTCTGGCATCTGACCGATAGCAGCAATCACAGTATCAAAATCCAGGGCAAATTCGCTCCCTTTGATTGGCTCTGGACGCCTTCTGCCACTGCTGTCTACTGCTCCAAGCTCCATACGAACACATGTTAGCTCCGCTGCGCCGTCTTTCCTCTCTATCCTGGCAGGAGCAATAAGGAATTCAATTTTCACTCCCTCATGCAATGCCTCTTTTATCTCCTCGCTACTTGCCGGCATTTCATCCCTAGTGCGGCGATAAATAATGGTTACTTCTCTGCCACCGAGACGACGTGCGCCGCGGGCGACATCTATAGCGGCATTGCCTCCACCAATAACAGCCACTTTACTCCCTACCCTAACTTTATTCCCCATATTTATTTCCTTGAGAAAAGACACACCGTCCATGACCTCAGGGCTATCGTCTCCCTCAATCCCTAGCTTAACTCCCTGATGAGCACCAATGGCAAGGGAAATGGCATTGTAGCCATCTTCAAAAAGCTCATCTAGAGAGCTAATCCTGGTATTCGTCCTTATGTCAACTCCAGCGCTTCTTATATCCTCAATCTCCCCAGCTAACACTTCGCGAGGTAAACGATACTCAGGAATGCCATATCTCATCATGCCACCTGGCTCAGGAAGTGCCTCGAACACAGTGACAGCGTGTCCTAGCCCGGCTAAGTAATAGGCTGCAGTAAGTCCTGACGGTCCGGAGCCAACGACGCCAACTCGCTTACCTGTGGCTGGAGCCATCTTCACCTTCACTTTCCAAAGCCTGTTTCCCTTTTCTGCGGCAAAGCGCTTAAGTGCCCTTATGGCGATGGCTTCATCTACTTGTCCTCGCCGACACTTGGCCTCACAAGGGTGTGGACAAACATATCCACAAACCGAGGGGAAGGGTATTTTCTCTCTGATTACAGCTAATGCCTCATCAAACTGTCTCTCGCTAATTAAGCGAATGTAGCGAGGCACATCCACGCCAGCCGGACACGTATGGCTACAAGGTGCTTTGACCAGCCCCTTACACACTGCGGCAGAGCAATGGAGTCTCTGGATATGCTCGTCATATTCATCCCGAAAGTAACGAATAGCGCTAAGCACGGGGTTAGGAGCAGTCTGTCCCAAACCACAGAGAGAATTATCTTTGACTGATTCAGCCACTTCCTGAAGCAATTCAATATCCCCAGGTCTACCCCTCCCGTTGGTGATATCTTCCAAGATATCCAGCATCTGTTTAGTTCCCCAACGACATGGGATGCACTTGCCGCAGGACTCAGCCTGAGTAAAGGTCAGGAAAAACTTGGTCATGTCAACCATACAGGTGTCCTCATCTATCACTACCATCCCCCCGGAGCCCATGATTGAACCCGCCTGCGTTAAAGATTCATAGTCAACCGGGAGGTCCATTAGACTTACTGGTATAAAACCACCCGAAGGACCACCGGTTTGAACTGCCTTTAGGCGTTTGTTTTCAGGAATGCCCCCGCCTATGTCATAGACAATCTCACGCAGAGTAATTCCCATCGGAACCTCGATGAGTCCAGTGCGCACAACCTTACCCGCCAGAGAGAAATTCTTAGTGCCCTTGCTCTTTTTTGTGCCGTAGCCGGTATACCACTCAGCACCCTTCTGGAGAATAGCTGATACATTACTCCAAGTTTCTACATTGTTGATATTTGTTGGCTTTCCCCATAAACCGGACTGGGCAGGGAAGGGGGGTCGCGAGCGGGGCATTCCCCTAGTGCCCTCAATAGAAGCCATTAATGCCGTCTCCTCACCGCAGACAAAGGCACCTGCTCCCTCTTTTATGTTAATATGAAAGTCAAATCCAGAGCCCATGATGTTCTCACCGAGTAACCCATGTTCCGCCATTTGCTTTAGGGCAACCCTCAGCCTTTGAACCGCCAGTGGATACTCGGCTCGGATGTAAATATAACCTTCTGTGGCACCAATAGCATAAGCACCAATGAGCATCCCTTCCAATACAGCATGCGGGTCACCTTCAAGGAGTGCCCGATCCATGAATGCTCCTGGGTCACCTTCATCAGCGTTGCATATTATGTATCTAATATCGCCAGGGGCATCGTGGCAGAACTGCCATTTGTTACCGGTAGGGAAACCCGCACCGCCACGACCACGCAAACCTGATTTCTTGATCTCGTCAATCACTTCTTGCGGTCTCATTCTTAGCGCTTGAGCTAAGCCTTCATAGCCACCATTGGCGATGTAGTGGTTGATGTTTTCTGGGTCGATATTTCCGCAATTGCGCAGAGAAATACGCACTTGAGGTTTAAGCACTGGTAGGTCAAAGAGCCTAGGAATCCCCTCCAGCCTACCCTTCCCACGAGTACCGAGAGCCAGGTCATGGCGTGGGTTATCAGCAACCAAGTAGTCTTCAACTACTTCAAATATGAGCTCGGGGGTAAGGTTGCCGTAGAAGACGCTTGGCTTGCCTGGCTTAATTATCTCTGTTAGGGGTTCAGCGTAGCAGAGACCAATACAGCCAACTCGAACGATATCAGCCTGAACATGGCGCTGGGTCAATCCTTCATTGAGTGCCTTAATTATATCTTCGGCGCCTGCAGCTATACCACAGGTTCCCATCCCCACCAAAATGCGGGGCTTCTGGCTACCCTGCATAGCTTCCCACTCTGATACTGCATAGCTTTGAGTGTGTCTGAAGTTCATCATCCACCTTATGCTGACTATTGCATCACTTATCCATGCTTTAACTCACTTGATCTGCCAGTTACATCTAAAATGCTTCTCACTTTCTGTGTCGTCATCCTGCCGTGAACCCTATTGTTGAGGACTGTAACGGGTGACAAGGCACAAGCACCGAAGCAAGCGACAGTCTCCAAGCTATATTCAAGATCTGGCGTAGTTTCTCCAGATCTTATGCCCAATTGTTTCTCCACTTGCTTAAGGATCCGTCCTCCACCACGCACATGGCAGGCGGTTCCTCGGCACACCCTGACGATGTTTCTTCCCGTCGGAACAAGCTTGAATTGGGCGTAGAATGTGGCTACCCCAAAGATAGTGATCTCTGGTAAATGAAGGAATCCAGCTATCTGTTTTATCACCGGCTCAGGCAGATAGCCAAATTCCTGTTGAACCTGCTGCATAATGGGAATAAGTTCATCGTCCCTACCTTGGTAGGAGGACAAAATCTCATTTAACCGTTCCTCGATGGTAGCCTTTTGCTCTGGCAAAGGCACCAGAGTATCTTGCACTAGTGAGGGATTGGCCATTTTACACCTCGCTATCTACCATTTCTCCTGACACAGCCGGGACCACAGCCAGGTCGCCAGCCGCTTGTCCAGTTTGCCAACCCAGCCTTCGATCTTCTGGATATCACCGCTCGCCAAAGCGGCTTTCTCCTCCGGGGTCAAGGTGTAATACTCCCTGAGAGCTTCGTCCGGGTCATCTGTCATGCGGGCCAAGAACTTGGGCTCGTCGGCTGCCCTGGCCAGCACAGACAGTACCGCCCACCTTCCAGCCAAGCCTTCCTTTGGAACCACCGTAGGGGCTCTCAATAGTCTCTCAACCGCTTCCGTAGTCGCCTTGGTCGTTGCATCAACTACCTTCGCCATTTCACGTCACCTCCTTCTTCCTTGATTTGTCTCTCTATCACAACTGTAGCAATTACCGAGGTACACCTCATCGGTCTTGGGCTCTAATCCCGCCAGAACTTTGGTCTTGCCCCAAAGTCCTTGCCCGTGTCCAGAAGTACCGCACCAATGGTGCCACTGTGATACAAGAAGAAATGGCGCTTGCTGGAGTGAGCTTCCCAACACCTGGCCCAAACATGTTTGGGCCACTGTCCCCTGCCGTGTCATCCAACACGCCTCGCAATTGATGCCGAGTCGATGCTTTGTCTCAACGTCATTGAGAAGATGCCCAAAGGGGCTTCTTCCATGCGGGCAGAGAAAAGCAGGTAACGAGAAAGTGGGCGGCGGTGGCAGATTGGTTTGGCTATATTGGCTCAGTCTCGGAGGTCACTGGGCTGCGGAAGGATAATTGCCACCGCCGGAGGCTCGGTACCCTCCTCTATTAAGGCATCACGCCTATCTGGTGTGTAGAACAATGCCACCGAGCCGATCACTCAACCCAGTTGGTCGCTCTGCAGAAGCTATTGAGACTCCCCTTTCTCTGAGTACCTGGATCTGAAAACGAAGACCATACCTGCTGCTACAAAAGCAAGCACGGCAGCAATTGTGAACGCCGCAGTGTAGCTCTCTGTAGTATCATAGATGTACGACCCCGTAACAGGCCCCAGAGTACCACCGATGGCGTAGGCTGAGAAGACTAGCCCGTAATTGCCCCCGAGGTTCTTAGTGCCAAAGACATCGCCCGTTACCGTTGGGAACAAGGCGAAGCTACCTCCGTAGCAGAAACCAACGATTGCCACTGCGAGAAGTATTGTTATCAAGGTTACTGCAAAGTGAGGAAACACCAGCATCATGACACCCTGTAACGTAAAGAGAGCAAGCATAGTCTCGACGACGCCGATTTTGTCAGCGAGTGCTCCAGCCCCCGGCCTACCACCGGCGTTGAATGCGGAAAGAACGCCAGCAGCAACAGCGGCGTACATAGCTGCTACACCAAGCTCCTCGGTGTAAGCTGCAACGTGTCCGATGACCATCAGTCCCGCTGCTGACATGAAAACAAACATAATCCACAACATCCAGAAGCGCCCTGACTTGATGACTTCTCGTAGGCCGTAATCCCTCTCTGGAGATGTGTCCGAGGTGGCTGTTGCCTGGGGGCACCAGCCTTTGGGCTTCCATTCCCCAGGTGGGTTCCTCAACAGCCAAGCCGAAGCAACGGAAACCGTAAGGAGCACAATACCTATTATCAGAAAGGTCATCTGCAGTCCTTGGGTGTCTATCAGGTACCTTTGGAGGGGGGCAAACAGTAGAGCACTCAGGCCGAAGCCCCCCACAACAATCCCCACGGCCAAGCCCGGTCTGTCCGGAAACCACTTCCTCGCCGGTGGGATGGAACAGGCGTATGCTAGACCACATCCCGTTCCAGCTATGACTCCGTAAGTGCAATACAACCAGAAAGGCGTTCCGACATGCGCAACAAAAGACGCTAGAATAAACCCTAAGCTCAGCAAAATGCCTCCGACTACAGCGACGTTTCTTGGTCCCATTTTGTCCTGAGCTCTCCCTGCAGGGATCATCATTAACGCAAAAAACACTAGGAAGATCGTGAATGGCAGGGTAGCCATTGTTTTCGTCCAGCCGAAAGTCTCCATCAACGGGCGAACAAAAACACTCCATGCATATACGACCCCCAGCATCAGATTCAGTAGGAATCCGCCAACGATTATGGCTCCTCTATTAGCCGATGTCTCCAAAATGCAACTCCCTTCGAATTCTCGTTGTAGTTCCTCTTATGAGAACGTTGTGACTTCAGACAGCTTAGGCCCTTCCTTGTACTAGCTCGTCCACAACGCTGGGACCGCGCACCGTCCTTGCATCGCCCAGATTGGCGACATCGCCAGCAGCAATCTTGGTCAGTATGCTCCTCATGATCTTGCCGCTTCTGGTCTTGAGTAGAGCATCGGAGAACTGAATCTTGTCCGGTGAGGCTATGGGGCCAAGCTCCTTGCGAACGTGCGTCAGGAGTTCCTTCGCTCTTGCCATCAAAGAACCTCCTTCTTCAATATGATACAAGCCTACTCGCTTAACTCCTCTGAAGGTCTCATTCGTCAGGCAGAACGGCCCTCCTTTCGGCATTAACCGGGGATTCGCTCAACCCCGTCTGGCGGGTTAGTCCTGCGAGGTAACACCGAGCAACTGAGTGTATGCTTGACGCAGCCTTGTCGCTATTACACGCGCCATTGCACGGCCCAGTTTGCAGCCTATCTCAGGTTTGGTAAGACACAAATCGGACAGTTGTTGTCCGGCAAAGGCCAGCACCTTTGTCTTCTCTATAGCCTTGACTGTAGCAGTACTGGTATGTGGCTGTATCATACCCGACCAACCAAAGGTCTCAAAGTCGCAGACTGCCTGCACCTGGCGTTGGGCCAGCGGTCCCACTTCCAGGATGATCCCCACCAAGCCTTCCTCGATTATGTAGACTTTTTCCTCTATGCGACCCTGTTTAGATATGATTGCCCCCGGCTCAAACGTCTCAGGCGTACACATCTCTTCCAACACGCCGAGCTGCTCGTCAGTCATGTCACGAAGCAAGTCCGACCTTTTCAGTACCTCTATCTTATCCATGTTTTCACCTCCGATTGCTGCGCAGGCCTCGGCACTGCACGCGTTCTTTGAGCTATCCGCAGTATTCTATCACCGCCTTCAGAGCCACTCCACTCTTCTATCTATCTACCAGCCATAGAACGGGACTAGCTTCTCTCCTTTACCAGGGTCTCCACCACCGACGGTGGCTACCAGCCTTATCACCCGCTGGAAGAAGCTGACGTCCTATCGCACACCAAGGTATCGACCACCGATGGGTCAGCCAGGGTGCTGGTGTCGCCCAGTTCATGGACATCGCCGGCAGCGATCTTGGTCAGTATCCTTCTCATAATCTTGCCGCTTCTGGTCTTGGGCAAGGCGTCGGCGAATTGAATCTCGTCTGGCGAGGCTATTGGCCCAATCTCCTTGCGAACATGGACCACCAGCTCCTTCTTGAGAGCATCAGACTTGTCTTCGCCAGCATTTAGAGTGACAAACGCATATATCCCCTGCCCCTTTATCTCGTGGGGCATGCCAACAACGGCAGCCTCTGCTACCTTGGCGTGAGATACCAGAGCGCTTTCAACTTCGGCTGTTCCCATGCGGTGGCCCGACACATTGATAACATCATCTATGCGCCCCATCAGCCAGTAGTAACCATCCTCGTCTCTCCTGGCTCCGTCCCCAGTAGTATATACACCAGGGTACTGAACGAAGTAGGTGTTCTTGAATCTTTCCGGGTCACCGTAGACTCGCCGCATCAAGCCCGGCCATGGCTTCCTGATGACGAGATAGCCACCCTCATTCACGGCTGCGGGAGAGCCATCCTCCTTAAGTATTGCCAGGTCAACCCCAGGAAAAGGTAGCGTGGCGGAACCCGGCTTGATAGGGATGGCCCCCGGGAGAGGAGCGATCAATATGCCCCCCGTCTCTGTCTGCCACCAAGTGTCCACAATTGGGCACCTACCTTTCCCTATTACGTCGTAGTACCACATCCAGGCTTCGGGGTTGATAGGCTCACCAACCGAGCCAAGGATGCGCAAGCAGCTCAGGTCATGCCTGTTGGGCCAGTCATTGCCCTCTCTCATTATCGCCCGCAAGGCGGTGGGGGCAGTATAGAAGATGTTGACCTGGTAGTTCTCCACGATATCCCAGAACCTATCCGGATGGGGATAGGTCGGAACCCCCTCAAACATGAGGCTCGTCGCGCCGAAAGCCAGGGGGCCGTAAACGATGTAGCTGTGCCCGGTAACCCAGCCGATATCTGCCGTGCACCAGAAGGTGTCTTCTTCCTTTACGTCAAATACCCATTGAAAGGTCTGGTAGCAGAAAAGGAGATAGCCAGCCTGAGTATGAAGCACCCCCTTGGGCTTCCCCGTGCTGCCGCTGGTATAAAGGATGAAGAGCGGATCCTCTGCATCCATCACCTCGGGCTCGCAGTACGCTTTTATGCCATCGCCGGCCATCTCGTCGTCCCACCAGCGGTCACGGCCCTCCTGCATGGGCACTTCAATGCCAGCCCTCTTGACTACTATTACATCCTTTACCGCCGGGCAGCTTGCGACGGCTTCGTCTGCGTTGTCCTTGCTTCTGATGACCCTGCCGCCACGATAGTAACCATCAACACAAATAAGCATCGTGGACTCACAGTCCAGCATCCTATCTTTCAACGCATCAGCGCTGAACCCCCCAAAAACAACGCTATGGATAGCACCAATCCTGGCGCAGGCCAGCATAGCAATGGGCAACTCGGGAATCATGGGTAGATAGATCGACACGCGGTCGCCCTTCTTGACACCGCGCGTCCTTAACACATTAGCGAACTTGCATACTTCCCGGTAGAGCTTCTGATAGGTGAGTGTCTTACTATCACCGATGTCCCCTTCCCAAATGAGCGCCGCCTTATTTCTCCTCCACGTTCTGACATGCCTGTCCAAGCAGTTAAAGCACACATTGAGCTTACCCCCCACAAACCACTCGTGCTTGCCTTCCTTGAAATCCTCGACAAGCACCTTGTCCCACTTCCTATACCAGGCCAGTTGTTCCGCCCTTTCAGCCCAGAATCCCTCTGGGTCATCAATAGACCTTTGGTAGATCTCTCTGTATTGCCCCAGACTCTTGATATACGCATCCTTGCTGAGGCCCTCTGGGGGTTCGAAAACCCTCTTCTCCTCCATCATTGAGGTAATTGCCTTTCCACCAGCCCCAGCCTGCTTGTTCGCTGTTGCCGTCATCTTCCTTATCTCCTTTCTCAATTTAGTAAAGGCCGTCGTGGCCGGGTAAACCCACACCCTTGGCCCCAGGTTTCAGGCTCCCTGGCGCCTGCCGCTTTACCGATTCGTCCTTTCTCCCGGCCTACTGCTGCAAACCACGCTCTTCGGGCAGAGCTTGTAGGCTCGCCACTCGCCAATCACAAAGTCTAACAGCTACCAAGGTATCCCTCATCGGTCTTGGGCTCTAATTTGAGCTGCCCTTTGGTCACGGCCACAAGCACTACACATGTCAGTGAGGGAAGAGTGAGTGACATTTGTCTGATATGCCCTGTAGGTGCGGCAAAAGACAACCGGTATGCCATGCTCCTAGTGGCTATGGCTGGCGTGGGTTATTGTAGTGGCCTTCTGATAGAAAGTGAGAGCGTGGATGTTAAGCGATCTCCGTCGGCAAAACAACTCTACTCCTATGCTAGACTTCTACCCTAGGAAGTATCAGGATTAAACTGCTCTTATCGCCTTCTAGCTCACGCTTCGGGGAATACATGCTACCGTGCTCATATCGCAAACCAAGGCTCAAAATGGCAAAGGTGGCTACTGCTAACAAGCTCTTAGAGGCATATGCCACATGATGCGAGCCACCACCACCTTTGCCCAACTAGGCAGAAAAGCTCAGTTTCCCAGTGAGAATGAACTCGTGAATCGCCCTGGTATTGGAGGCCCTCAATTTGCGCGGACAATCGCGTCCTCAATCCGCCTCGCAAAATGTAAAACTTTCGCCAACAGCCCCCCTTGACGTGTGTTCTGGCCCTCGGTCAGTTGTCACTCTTCTGGCGAAGCTAGAAGCATTCAATCTTTGATGCAAGCATGCCTCCAGGACAAAGAGCAAGACATTCTCTACAAACAGGACATACCTTAGCTGCTATCCCCGGCACGAAAGCAACTTGCCGGTCTATCCCCCTCCCAGTGAAGTAAATGGCATTTGCCCCCTTAATTTCGGCACAGTACCTAACGCATAGGCCGCAAAGAACGCAGAAATTCAGATCCGCTTCGAACCGTGATTCTTTTAGGCCATAGTGCTGAGCCAGACTTTCCACTGGCCCTGTAGGAGCTAAAGGCATAAGCAGCTCTAGAATCATTTGACGGATTCGGTCCACTCGCTCTGATCTTGTCTTTACCACCAATCCCTCTTCTGCCGGATAAGCGCACGATGCCACTAGCCTTGTTTGTCTATCGTCGACTATTTCCACTGTACATAGTCGACAGCCCCCGTAGGGCGGGAGCTTATCATCGTAGCAAAGCGTGGGTATGTCGATCCCTACCTCCCGGGCTGCCTGAAGAATGGTCATTCCTTCCCCAGCATTGACCATCTTGCCATCAATGTTCATCGCTTTGTTTTTCATTTTCACCTCCCTCTGCGTTCTCCTCTTGCTCAACTCGCGACTAAGCGCGGTGCCGGTTCAGCAGAGAGCTTTATGACAGCATCGAAGCGAGGAGGGCAAACCTCAAGGCAAGTCCCGCACTTGGTGCATTTCTGCTGGTCAATCACAGGAATCAGGCCTTCGCCTCCAATGATTGCATCTGCGGGGCAGTTGCGGACGCAGATCATACATGCTTGGCATTTATCAGGAAGGATATGGTATGAAATCAGTTCTCGACAAGCCTTGGCTGGGCAACATTTGTCCTTGATGTGCGCACCGTACTCGTCTCTGAAATACCTGATAGTACTCAGCACAGGGTTGGGTGCAGTTCTGCCAAGAGCACATAGTGAAGCCTCTTTCATCGTGGCAGAAATCTCCTCAAGGAGCTCGATATCTCCCTCCCTGCCTTTCCCGAGGCAGATGTTATTCACGATATTGAGCATTTGCCTCAACCCCTCGCGGCAGGGAACACATTTGCCACAGGACTCATAGCAAAGGAAGTTGACGAAATATCTGGCTGTGTCCACCATGCAGGTGTCCTCATCCATAACAACCATGCCTCCCGAGCCCATCATCGAGCCCACTTCTGCAAGCTCATCAAAATCGACAGACATATCAATCAACTGCTCGGGGATACAGCCACCAGAGGGCCCGCCAGTCTGCACTGCCTTGAACTTCTTGCCTCCGGGGATTCCACCACCTATGTTGTAGATAATCTCCCTCAGAGTGATGCCCATAGGCACCTCTACTAAGCCGGTGTTATTAACTTTGCCAACTAACGAGAATATCTTCGTCCCTTTGCTCCGTTCGGTGCCTATAGAGGTGTACCAATCGGCACCTTTAGTAATTATCAAAGGTATATTGGCCCAGGTCTCCACATTGTTGAGGTTAGATGGTTTATTGAAAATGCCCCTGATGGCTGTATGGATGTACTTGGGACTGGGCTCCCCCACTCTGCCCTCGATCGCCGCCATTAGGGCAGTTGATTCGCCGGAGACGAAGGCACCGGCACCACGGTGCACTTCAACATTGAAGGCAAAGCCGGAGCCAAGGATGTTTTCGCCCAGAAGGCCATATTCCACAGCCTGTTTTATGGCCACGCCCACATTCTCCACCGCCAAAGGGTACTCCTGACGTACATAGACATAGCCCTGGTGAGAGCCAATGGCATAGGCCCCAATAATTAGCCCTTCGAGAACGCTGTGGGGATTTCCCTCAAGAAGACTTCTGTCCATATAAGCCCCAGGGTCTCCTTCGTCAGCGTTAACAATCACATACTTGACCTCATCCCTGGCATTGCGGCATTCCTCCCACTTCCCGCCAGCCGGGAATCCACCCCCGCCCCGGCCCCGGAGATTGGCCTTTTTCACTTCTTCGACTACCTGCTTGGGTGTCATCTCGAAGAGTGCCTTCACTAGTGCAGAGTAGCCACCGAGCGCGATATAATCCTCAATGCTTTTGGGATCGATTTTACTGTTATTGCCAAAAACCAGCCGTAGCTGATTCCTATAGAAAGGTATCTCGGATTCATGGACCACTGTCTCTCCAGTTACAGGGTCAGTACATAGAAGGCCATGGACGACATGTTTACCAATAATCGTCTCGCGAAGAATCTCCGGCACATCACTTGGCTGCACCTGCACATAGGTAATGCCCTCAGGATAAATAACAACTAAGGGCCCCTTCTCGCAGAAACCGTGGCAGCCTGTTCTCTTCACGTCAACCTTAGTCTCTAAACCGTGTAGCTTGATGCCCTGGACAAAAGCAAGGGCAACTTCTTCGCCGGCAAAAGCACGGCAGCCTGTCCCAGAACATACCGCGATACAAGCCTTACTAGGGTCTCTCTTGGCAATAATAGCCTTCCTGATATTTTCTAACGCAGCAGGTGATTTCAGTGGAACCATGGCTTCCCTCTTAGACAACTAATCATATTTGTCAAAAATCTCCCCCACCTTTGTCACGGCTAACTTACCGTGGAAGTCACCATCAACCACCATCACAGGTCCCAGGGCACAACAACCAAGGCAATTAACAGTTTGCAGGGTGAACTTTTGGTCAGGTGTTGTCTCACCAGGCTTGATCCCCAGGACTTGTTCCACCTTATCTAGCAGTCTCGGCCCTCCTTGGACGTGGCAGGTAGTGCCAAGGCACACTAGGGCGACATGGCGCCCCTGGGGAAGAAGGTTAAACGCCTTGTAGAAGGTAGCAATGTTATAAACCTGTGCCAGTGGGACTCCCAGCCTTTCGGACACCCACCTCAGAGCAGATTTAGGAAGCCAGTGCAATTGTGCCTCCACGTCAAGAAGTATCTGGATTAAACTGCTCTTATCACCCTGATACTTGTCTATAACAGCATCAACGCCGTGCAACTCATTGATGAGATGCCCGATCGTCTCTCGCCGAGCTTCGGCGTCACGCATCACCAATGTTTCCAGGCTCCTCAGCTCAAGGCCCAGAGGGGGCTCATCCAGATGCAACGAAAGATGCTCGCCAAAAAGATCCAAGCCCGTCAGTAAAGTATCGCTTCTGCTTGAGCTGGACTTCTGCTCAATGTCATGCGAGATTTGGGTTGGTGCGTGGGTCATCGTTCCTCCTACTAACTTTTGGTTACTCTACGTCCTTTTTGATTTGCCTCTCGATCATAACTATAGTAATTACCACGGTATCTTTCATCGGTCTTCCGCTTCAATCTTAGTAGAACTTTGGTCATGCCCAAAAGTAATAGTGGACTGCACCCCTATGGTTGGACAGAAAGGGTTAGGAGAGTCCGGCGGGGTAGCACTTTACTCTCTTGAATAACTAGTAACTCCTCGAAGTCATTCAGGTGAGCGGTAGCCCAGAGCCGAATGAAGCCTCTTCTAATTATAGACCTCCTCAATGAAATAGGGAAGCCTCAGTCTCTTCCAATACAAGATGAGCCTGGAGGGTATATCGATTTCTAACACAGGATGAGCCTGAAGGAAGGCACCTCGTTTATGATTGGGACATGCAACTGATCATGAACGACGACAGACTCGACACAATCGAACAGG
>JADHWZ010000115.1 GCA_016783225.1 Dehalococcoidia bacterium
GGACTTTACAGATTGAATTGTTTGTGTTACCATTATTAGCAGTCTAAGGCCGAGACTGCTAAAATCCAAATAAGGAGGTAAAGATGGCGGCTAAACTTCAACCTTTAGGGGACAGAGTAGTGGTGAAACCGGTACCCAAGGAAGATGTCACCAAGGGTGGCATTGTCCTGCCGGACACAGTCAAGGAGAAACCGCAGGAAGGAAAGGTCATTGCTGTGGGGCCGGGCAGATTGACTGACGATGGCAAACGGATAGCTATGGATGTGAAGATTGGCGATGTGGTCATTTATGCCAAGTATGGTGGTACTGAGATCAAGGAGGACGATGAGGAACTGATGATCCTCAGGGAAAGTGATATTCTGGCCAAGAGAAGTCCTAAGAAGACTTCATAAAACAAAACAGGAGGTTTCAAAAAATGGCAAAACAAATACTTTATGGTGAAGAGGCAAGGCGGGCGCTGAAAACCGGCATTGATGCCTTAACCGATGCGGTTAAGGTGACCTTGGGACCGCGGGGACGTCCGGTGGCACTAGACAAGAAATGGGGTGCACCTACGGTGATCAACGACGGTGTTTCCATAGCCAAGGATATCGAGCTACCTGATCCATTCGAGAACATGGGAGCGCAACTAGTAAAGGAAGCGGCCACCAAGACCAATGACAAGTGCGGTGACGGCACTACTACAGCTACTATTCTGTCCCAGGCGATTGTAACCGAAGGTTTTAAGAATATAGCTGCTGGGGCTGATGCCATGGCTTTGAAGCGGGGGGTTGAGAAGGGGGTGGAAGGTATAGTTGGCGAATTGAAGAAGATGGGTATACCGGTGACTACGAAAGAGCAGGTGGCTCAAACGGCGACGATATCAGCAGCTGATGCTGAGATAGGCAATCTCATTGCTGAAGTCATGGAGAAAGTAGGTAAAGACGGAGTAATTACTGTTGAGGAATCAAAAGGTCTACAGTATGAGACAGATTACGTTGAGGGCATGGAATTTGACCGTGGCTACATCAGCCCTTACTTCATTACAAATGCTGAGCTCATGAAAGCGGAGCTTGAAGACCCCTACATCCTGATTACAGACAAGAAGGTCTCAGCTATAGCAGATATCCTACCGGTTCTGGAGAAGATACTTCAGGTTTCCAAGAATCTGGTGATTATCGCTGAAGATATAGACGGAGAAGCCCTGGCAACGCTGGTTGTTAACAAGCTCAGGGGGACTATGAATTGTCTGGCAGTCAAAGCGCCAGGCTTCGGTGATAGACGCAAGGCTATGCTTGAGGATGTAGCTATCTTGACTGGAGGCAAAGTCATCTCTGAAGACGTAGGCAGGAAGCTTGATTCGACGGTCGTGGCTGACCTTGGCAGAGCCCGTAGGGTCGTAGCTGATAAAGACAATACCACCATTGTCGAGGGTAAAGGGTCTGATGAGGACATCCAGGCCAGGATTAAGCAGATCAAGGCGCAGGTTGATGAGACTACCTCGGATTATGACAAGGAAAAGCTGCAGGAGAGGTTAGCTAAGCTGGCTGGTGGTGTAGCAGTGATTAAGGTAGGAGCTGCTACTGAAGTTGAGCTTAAGGAGAAAAAGCACCGGGTTGAGGATGCCCTATCTGCAACCAGGGCTGCAGTTGAGGAAGGGATTCTGCCTGGCGGTGGAGTTGCGATACTTAATGCAACCCCGTTTCTGGACAAGATTAAGGCAGAAGGTGATGAAGCTACTGGCGTTGCTATTCTCAAGCGAGCCTTAGAGGAGCCGCTGCGCTGGATTGCCATAAACGCCGGGCAGGAGGGCTCAGTAGTGGTGGACAAGGTGAAGAAGAGCAAGAAAGGTGTTGGCTATGACGCTGCTCAGGATGATTATGGCGACATGGTAGCAAAGGGTGTTATCGACCCGCTTAAGGTAACCAGAACTGCATTGGAGAATGCTTCTAGTATTGCCAATATGATTCTGACCACTGAGGCTCTAGTGACCGACATTCCAGAGAAAGAAAAGGCACCAATGCCACCTATGCCAGAGTACTAGTAAGGATACATAGGGTTCAGGCCAGGAGTAGAGCCGCCCAAGTGGGCGGCTCTTTCTCTAAGGCAGGGCTTTTAGAGCCTGAGCATTTCTGCCAACGGTTCTTTATCCTTAACGGGTCCGACGATAGCCAAATTCAGCTTTTCGCCAGTCAGAAGTTGCTGAGCGACTCGCTGAAGGTCTTCAGTCGTAACAGCTTCGACCAGTGCCATGATGTCGTCCACGGCAAGGATATTGTTGGTGAGCATCTCTTGAGCTCCCAACCAAGCAGCAACATTTTGACTGGTCTCCAGGCTCAACAGCAACCGTCCCTTACCGACTTCCTTGGCCTTATTGAGCTCAGCTTGAGCGACGCGCTCCTTAAGCTGAGAAAGCTGGTCGAGAATGGCTCCCAAAGCCCTTTTGACTTGCCCAGGGTCAACTCCAGCATGAATGATGACCGCCCCTGAATCCGTGAAATGGTCAGCATAGCTGTGAATATCATAGGCAAGGCCCTGTTCCTCTCTGACCTCGGTGAATAGGCGACTGCTCATTCCTTCACCCAATACTATGCTAAGCAGGTCAACAGCAAAGCGATCGGGATGGAGAAAAGACAGCCCTGGAACCCCGAGACGGATGTGTGCCTGTTCAATGTCTCTGAACTCAATGCGCAGTCTGGGCGATTGTTGGCTATCATCGCTGGGTGAGGCTCCAGATGCCTCTTTAGGTGTCCAGTCACACAGAGCTTGCTTAAGCATGTCTTGCACCTGCTCGTGTTCGATATCGCCGGCAACACTGACCACAATGTTGTTGGGTACGTGATGGTGGGAGAAGAAGTCGAGCATTTGTTGGCGAGTTAGTGCGGTTACCGTTTCTTTGCTCCCGGCAACATCGCGTCCCAGTGGTTGTCCGGGCCACAGAAGTTCGTCGATTAGCATGTCCACTCGCTGCCGCGGGGAATCGAGGCTCATGTTTATTTCCTCAATGATTATCTGACGTTCTCGGTCGATGTCTTTGGCGTCGAAGCGGGGATTTCGTAACAGGTCGACAAGCACGTCGAGAGCAAGGGGGAAATGCTGGCTAGCTACTTTGCACCAAAAGGTGGTTAGCTCTTTGTCGGTACCCCCATTGATGATGCCGCCGACACTTTCGATGGCTTCGCTAATGTCTTTGGCAGCCCGGCGCTTTTGAGTACCTTTAAAGCACATGTGCTCGATAAAATGGGAGATGCCGGATTCCGACTCAGCCTCATAGCGTCCTCCGACGCCCATAAAGAAAATGATGGAGACTGAGCGAGTGTGAGGCATGCTGTTGGTAATAATGCGCAATCCATTGCTGAGAGTGCTTTTCTGGTGCATGATACCAGAATTTTACTCGCTACTGAGGCATAGCGTCAATGTGGTGCGGCGACGGCAGTGCATTCTTCCAACGGAGCCCCTGGGCCACACCAAGGTGGAAACGGCTTTTGCTCGCTGGGTTCGCTTGTAGTTGCCTGGCTGAAACGAATTCGACGAGCCGAAGATGAATGAATTCGCGCCATTGACCTTTTGATGCTTCACTGCTATACTTCAGGTTCGGTTATTAATAATGAGAAAGGAGTGACTAGGATGAAAACGTCAACTGCTCGCCTCACGTTTATGGATGTTGCTATCCCCAGGACAGGTTTTCTTTGGGATGCAGCCTTAGTAATCGGCTTCGCTTGCTTAACTGCCGTATGTGCTCAAATAAGCCTTTGGGTGGGTATGGTCCCTGTCACAGGGCAGACTTTTGGCGTTCTTTTGGCTGGCGCTCTTCTGGGCAGCCGCCGCGGGGCACTGAGCCAGCTCAGCTACTTGGCCATAGGGGCAACGGGAATTCCATACTGGTTTGCACTGGGTGGTCCTCTGGGCATTGCTCGTTTGGCTGGACCAACGGGGGGTTATTTGATAGGTTTTGTGGCAGCTGCCTTTGTTGTCGGTTGGTTGGCCGAGAGAGGTTGGGACCGACGTGTATGGACGGCAATCCCGGCCATGTTTGCCGGCAGCATCGTCATTTATGTCTTTGGGCTGCCTTGGCTAGCGCATTTTGCTTCAGAGAGCATTGTGCTCCAGACCGGGCTTTATCCTTTCATCATTGGTGATTTGATGAAGATAGCCGCAGCTGCTTTAGCTTTGCCTTCAGGATGGTTGCTTCTTCGACGACTGAAGGGTTGAGAGCGTTACCTCTTCAGGCGTAGGCTTTCACTGAGGTCACTGGTTTGGAAATCACTTGGCTGGGACATTCTTGCTTTCGTGTTAAGGGAAAGGATGCCATTGTTATTAGTGACCCATGCCACCCAAGTTTGGGTTATACTCTGGGCAAGATACAAGCTGACGTGGTGACCGTGAGCCATTTCCATCCTGGGCACTCCTATAGCGAAGCTATCACCAGCGAATTCAAAGAGATCAGAGGCCCCGGTGAATACGAACTGAAAGGCATCTTTATCACTGGCATTGCCACTTTTCACGATTCTGACCGAGGCGAGAAACTAGGCAAGAACACTGTTTATGTTCTGGAAATGGACGGGGTGACATTGTGCCATTTGGGCGATCTTGGCCATTTGCCTGCGTCTCAACTGATGGAGGCTATAGGTGATGTCGACGTATTGTTTTTGCCTGTGGGTGGTGTGTCTACCATAGCTGGCTCAACGGCTGCTGAGATAGTAAGGCACCTGTCTCCTAAAATCGTTATTCCCATGCACTACAAGACGTCAGCAGAGGTCAAAGACCTTCAACCCGTAGACAGGTTCTTGAAGGAATTGGGTATAAAGGAAATGGTCTCCCAGCCTAAGCTTTCGGTCAATAGGTCAACTCTGCCGACCAGCACCCAAGTCACAATCCTTGATTACCCCCACTAATAGGGTCCCCGGGTTACTTGCTTGTCACCCTGAGCAATAGCAGAAAATCTCTGGATTCCTTGCTGTGCTTGGAGCCGCAGGTAAGGTGTCTAAGTGCTCTCCTGGTTAGTTGTCTTTGACAGACCTTATACTTCTCCCGTAGAATGAGTCTGGTCATGACCTTAGCCAAGAGACTCTATGAATTACAGCAAATTGACCTGGAAATTCAGGAAAAACAAGAGGCTCTAGACAAAATCAGCGGGCAGTTGGGTGAAAGCGAAGCTTTGCTCAAGGCTAGGGCTGAGCTTCTGTCTGAGGAGGAACACTTAGCTGAGGTCGAGAAACAGCAACGAGACGTGGAGTGGCAGACCGAGGACCTACGAACTAGCATCGCACAGATAAACGAGAAGCTTTACGGTGGTAAAGTGAAGAATCCTAAAGAGTTGCTTCCTCTTGAGCAAGAGATGGGGAATTTCAAGACCAATTTGAAACAGAAGGAAGACAAGGTGTTGGACTTGATGACAGAGGCGGAGGCGACGCAAGATAGAATAAGGTTGAATACGGAGCGACTTGGGAAGCTAGAAGGGGAGTGGCAACAAGAGCAGGGGGACTTAGCTCAAAGGCAGGTTGAAACGGGAAGTCAACTCTCGGACCTGGACCAGAAACGGGAGTCAGCGGTCTCTGAAATCGACCGGCAGGCAATCGAGCTTTATGAGGGGATAAGACTCAAAAAGGGACAAGCTGTGGTTAGGGTGGAGCAGGGGAGGTGCCAGGGGTGCCGCCTTAACCTACCGGTGAGCGAGTTGCAGCGAGTACGGGCTGGGAGTCCAGTCCAGTGCAGTACCTGCGGCAGGATACTCTACCTAGGCTAGAGCCTTCCAAAATTGGGATGCGGCTGAGAATCTATACTGATGGAGCTTGTCGGGGCAATCCTGGACCTGCAGCTATCGGGGTTGTCATCAGGGATGAACAGCAAAGGGAATTAGCTCGAATTTCTGAATATGTTGGTCACGGTACCAATAACCAAGCTGAGTATCGGGCGGTTATTGCGGCTTTGAAAGCCGCGGCTGAATTCAAGCCAGCCGAGGTTACCCTTTATACGGATTCGGAATTAGTAGCAAGACAATTGGCCGGTGGTTACAGGGTAAAGAGTCCTGTGCTCTTACCGCTATACACTGAAGCTGCTGAACTGTCAAAGAGATTCGCGAACTTGTCGATTATTCATATCAGACGAGGGGGAAACGTTGAAGCTGATGCCTTGGCCAATGCGGCGTTGAGGAAATCCCTGAGAGAGCAAACCTAGATTTGACGTTGCTTGGCAATCTTAATCGTCATTCTGAGCCCTTCGCTATCGCTGACTTGGAGCTTAAAAGCCAAAAACCAAAATGACAAGTAAAAGTGTAAATATTGTTTTGGCGCTTTAGAGATAGCTCTCTAAATTGCTTTTTGAATTTCAATCTACCATTTCGCATTTTCTGAATTCGATTTCTACATTTTGGCTTTGAGACCCTTCGCTACCGCTCAGGGTGATAAGCAAATATTCTCTAGATTTGACGGACCTTTGGCTGAGGTGTAGAGTGATAGTGGGCCAAGTAGACCGGGTGATCGCTCTGGTTTGACGTTAGTAACCAGGGAGGAAAGTCCGAGCTCCACCAGGCAGGGTGCTGGATAACGTCCAGGAGGGGTGACCCTACGGAAAGTGCCACAGAAACATACCGCTCTCTACATTGAGAGTAAGGGTGAAATGGTGAGGTAAGAGCTCACCAGCGGCTAGGTGACTAGTCGGCTGGGTAAACCCCACCC
>JADHWZ010000004.1 GCA_016783225.1 Dehalococcoidia bacterium
ACTGGATGGATTCAGGACGTCCCAAATCCATAAGAGCATCCATAGCCGCCCGAATGCTACGCCCGGTGTAGAAAACGTCGTCAACCAGAACTACTTGCTTACCGGTGATATCCGTAGGGACGTCGGTGCGCTGAATCACAGGTTTCAGGTCTAAGGACGACAGGTCGTCACGATATAGACCGATATCCAGTGAGCCGACTGGCATTGCGATTCCCTCGAGGCTTTGGATAGCGACAGCTAATCGCCTTGCTAGCGGCACTCCGCGGGTTCGCATCCCCACGAGGACAACATGCGCAGCGCCCTTATTCCTTTCCACAATCTCGTGGGCAACGCGGACTAGGACTCGCTCTATGTCCTCCGCGGACATGAGGGTTCTTTCAGGCATAAGAAAAACCTCCTGCCTCAGACTGGCAAGAGGTTCTTAACAACCAACCCCACGTTCCGGATTGTGAAAGGCTACAATCCTTTATCATGATTTCCCTTGCCAGCCTCACCGGACTGGCTTAAAGGTTCAACCTGGGGTTTAGTATATCATCTAGTTGAAAACAACGCAACACTGCGCACTGCTTGGGAGAAAAGCGTGGAGCAATTCCGGTGACAGCGTCGAATAGATGGCAAGTCCGGGTCGGGCAAGGCTCAGGGGTTCAAGAAAAACCCAGCCAGTTGAGCAAGCCACTCCCCCAGAACAGCGTTGCCATAGCGGCCAAAGAGAGGAATGGACCAAAAGGTATGGCCTCTTTCCGGCCTTTCAGCCTGAGCAGCAGCAGAACTATGGCCACCAGTCCCCCGCTGAGTATCGCCAAATAGAGGGCTATAAGCACCAACGGAAAGCCGGTAACAAGGCCTATCAACCCCGCCAGTTTGACATCTCCCAACCCCATACCCACCCCACGGCCCAGAGCTGCATAAATGAGCGCCACCATAAACAGAAGCCCAGAAAAAATGGCCCCGCCAACGAGCGAATTAACAATCCACGGCCCAAAGCTTAAGCCAATGCCGCCGGTAGGCTCAAATCCAAATATGGAACCCGTGCCAGCCACAATCAGAGCCACCACTATACCTGGATAGACTATCTTGTTGGGCAGAATCCTGTGTTCCAAATCAGTGACCACAAGGGCAACGAACAGGCAGCAATAGAAGGCAACCATCGCCAGTTCCCAACCCAGCCCGTAATGCCAGTATAGAAAGGCAAACAGGATCCCCATACCCAACTCCACCCAAAACAGGCGCATAGGGATGTTCGCATCACAATAACGGCAGCGTCCCTTGAGCCACAGGTAGCTGAACAACGGAACCATATCCCTGGCTGAAAGCCTACGTTGACACCCAGGGCAATGTGATGGTGGTGACACAATGGATTTGCCCGCCGGCAAACGGTCAGCGACCACGTTGAGGAAGCTACCTACGGCTACGCCGAGCAAGAAGAATAGAGTTAACCAAGCAATGATCATCGCTGCTCATTATAGGGGATCGGTCATACGGCTTCCACTCTCCCACCGACAGGCGGGACTGCCACCATCGCACCTTCAAACAGCGCCACTAACTCACGCCAGCGACAACCTTGCGTAGTACTCTGCTCAGTTCCGCTATTTCGTAGGGCTTGCTAATAGCCTCACTGAAACCCCATTGCTTGAAATCGGCCATTAGTGGATGAACCGAATAACCACTTGAGACTATCGCCTTAACGGCAGGGCTCATCTCCTTTAGCTTCCCCATCGCTTCCTTGCCCCCCATACCACCCACAACCGTCAGGTCCAACATAACCGCGTCAAACGGCTCTCCCGAGTCGATGGCCTTCTTATACACCTCAACAGCCTCCGCACCATCCCTGGCGTATCCCACCTCGTACCCGATATGACTCAACATCTCCCCGGTGGCATCCCGTATCTCCTCATCATCGTCCATAACCAATACCTTCCCCTTGCCGACAACAGGCTTCTCTTCCGCAGCCTTCCTCTTGGAGGGCTTCCTCGCAGAGGCAGGGAGATAGACATAGAAGGTAGCTCCAACCCCCAATTCCGACTCTACTGTCAGCAGTCCATCATGGCTCTTGACTATGGAATAGGAGGTGGCAAGCCCGAGACCGCTTCCTTTTTGCTTGGTCGTGAAGTAAGGGTCAAATATCTTCGGGAGATACTGGTCAGGTATGCCGATTCCCTGGTCTTCGACAGTTATCTTTACGTATTTACCCTCCTGCAACGGCAAGGCATCTTCCTCACAGACAACCGTATTCTCGGCACATACCTTAATTATCCCGCCGTCAGGCATAGCGTCACCGGCATTAATAATCAGGTTACTGATGACCTGACTTATCTGTCCCTTGTCGACCTCGATCCCCCAGAGGTCATCCGGGACGGAGAACTCGCATCGGACATTGGAACCTCTCAGGGCGAAGCTGCCTGAATCTCGTATCAATTCGGAGATAGACGCTGTCTTCTTCACAGGTGCCCCGCCTCTGGAGAAAGTGAGCAATTGCTGAGTCAGGTCCTGCGCCCTCAGCGCCGCCTTTTCCGCTACTGCCACCTTTTGGAAGGCTTTGTCTTCAGGCTGTGCATACACCTTCGCCAGAGATAAGTTACTCAAGACAACCTGCAGAATGTTGTTGAAATCATGGGCAATGCCACCGGCGAGAAGGCCAATAGATTCGAGCTTTTGAGCTTTCACAAGCTCCTTCTCTAGTTTCTTGCGTTCGGTGATGTCTACAAACGAAGCCATCATGCAGACAGGCTTACCACTCTCATCCGTGACCATGCTGACTGAAAGCTGGACATCGAACATTGTGCCATCTTTTCTTCTAGCTGCCAGTTCGCCTATCTGGTTTCCTGTCTGCCGCAGTGTCCCTATTACCTCCGAGGCACTATCTTCTGACTGCCAGAAGTCCACAATGGGTCTTCCCAGAACCTCTTTGTCGCTATATCCCCACAGCCTGAGAAATGAAGGATTGACATAGGTCACATTGCCTTCAAGGTCAATGAGAGCGATGGCACTGATAGATGATGCTATGGCGCTGTCCTTTATCCTCAGCGCTTCCTCCGCTTGTCTGCGCTCTCGACGTACCTCGGTCTCGCGCAGTTCCCGCTCAACAGCAGGAAGCAACCGCGCTAGGTTGCCCTTGGCAATGAAATCATGCGCACCAGCATGCAGCGCCTCTACCGCCATCTCTTCGCCGACTGCACCTGACACGATAATAAATGGTAAGTCAAGCTCCCTTTCTTTCAACATGGTCAACGCAGCCGCGACACTGAACTGTGGCATAGAATAATCAACAAGCACAGCGCCCCATGTCTGCTTATCCAGAGCAGCACTCATCCCTCCAGGCGTGTCGACCCTCTCATAGGTTAGCTCATAGCCACCGCGCTGCAACTCACGTACCAGCAACAGGGCGTCATCTTCCGAATCCTCGATGATCAATACCCGCAGTGACTCGCTCATCTAGACCCTCACAGCGCCTGGCACAGTTTCATTCAAGACTAGCCAATACAGACCCAGTTGCCGTATGGCCTCGCTGAACTGAGCGAAGTCCACTGGCTTGCGAATGTAGCTGTTGGCACCCAGCTCGTAGCCCTTCACGACATCTTGCTCCTCCTTCGACGACGTGAGAATCACTACGGGGAGGACTCTTGTCCGTGGGTCATCGCGCAGGCGTCGCAATACTTCCATACCGTCCAGTTTGGGCAGCTTCAAATCCAGCAGGACAATCTGCGGCATCACGCTCGTATCACGCCCAGCATACTCACCAGTGCCAAACAGATAGTCCAGTGCCTCCACGCCATCGCCCGCCACTACCACCTCATTCATGACATTGCTTTTCTTGAATGCGCGCAGGGTCAATGCTACGTCGTCCGGATTGTCTTCCACCAGCAGGATGACTTTCTCGTTCATATTGCCCCTCCTTTTCAAGTTGATTCCAACTGAAGCGTGAAACTAAACGTTGCGCCTTGATCCACCCTCCCTTCAGCCCAGACACGGCCGCCATGGCGATGGATTATACGTTGCACCGTAGCCAGGCCAATGCCAGTACCCTCAAACTCTTCTGGGGAATGCAAGCGTTGAAAAGCACCAAATAGTTTGTCGACATAGGTCATGTCGAAGCCAACGCCGTTGTCACGCACGAAACAGGTGGGTTTTCCATCTCCTTCGGTATAGCCGAACTCTATCCTGGCGCACTCACGCGTTCTAGTGAATTTCCACGCATTGCTCAGCAGGTTCTCCAGTACCGCGTGGAGCAGCCGGGCATCTCCATTCGCGATCGCTCCCTCTGCAATGACAAACTCCACTTGCCGCTCCGGTTCCCTTTCTCTCAGCTCAGCTGCGACTGACCGCGCCAATGCACTCAGATCAACCGTGTCACGGTGCATGTCGCTGCGCGTTATGCGTGACAAACCCAGCATGTCGTCAATAAGCTGGCCCATATGCTGGGCGGCCCGACGAACACGCTGGAGGTAATCTCTGCCCAGGTCGTCCACGCCGTCGGCATAATCCTCCAGCAGCGCCTGACTGAAGCCGTCGATAGTCCGCAATGGCGCCCGCAGGTCATGCGAGACGGAATAGGAAAAGGCTTCCAGCTCCTTGTTGGCGGTTTCAAGTTGTGCTGTGCGCTCAATGACCCGCTGCTCAAGCTCCTCGTTCAACTGGCGAATCTCCGCCTCCGCTTGCTTCTGCTCCGTTATGTCTCTAAGCGAGATCAAACCCGCCAATTTGCCGCCGAAGTCGGTCCTCAGACCAACTGCACTCACCCATTTCTCTTTACCATCCTTGGCCATCACATGAAAGTCGTTGATTTGCCGAAGGTCACTTTGGAACATATCCTCTGCGATAATCTTGGCGACGCGGTCTTTTTCCTCCGGATACACGAAATCGAGCAGGTCCGCCTTGAGCGCCTCGTCTATTGAATCGAAACCAAACATGTCCACGATGGCTTGATTCACCAGGATGGCTCCAAGTGTCTCAGCGTCGATGACAATCATGCCGTCGAGCTTGGTCTCGAACAGCGTCCTGTACCTGGCTTCCGATTGCCGCAGCGTCTCCTCGGCTCGCTTCCGTTCCGTCATGTCCACGAGGCTTCCAGCTACCGCTCGCCCACCCTTATATTCGATGGAGGCAACCTTTTCCAAGACCCACATAAGGTCACCGTTCTTGCTTATGAACCTGTACTCGTAGGGACGAATGGATTCCTCCTTGAGATGCTCTATTGCCTTCTCTCTGACCATCTCCCTGTCTTCGGGATAAACAAGCTCCAGGCAATCCTTCCCTACAAGCTCTTGCTCTGTGTAGCCTGTTAGCTCCTGAAACACCGGGTTAACGTATTGGAACTTCCCTTTGCCGGCAATGTATATCCCTATCCCGGCGCTCCGCATCAGGGCTTGCGACAGCTCCTGAAGCGCTGGCAACATATCCTGCCTTTGTTTGCGTGGTTTCTCTACCAAGGTTGATTTGGCTACCATAGGCCTTCAACGAACCTCCATAGATTCTTGGCCCCCCAATTTGGGGGTACATCCTTAGTATCGTACTCCTCGGGGCTATAGTAAATAGTCCATAGGTAATGTTATGCATAGCAAAAAAGTCCTGCTTGCGGAGCCAGGAGACCTATTTGCCTCCAACGACGCATCAAGCCTCACCAGTCACTCGCCTACGGGTGACGGCCACGCAATCGACGCACCTGAGGGTCACCTGTGGGCAGGTGACTCCCACGTGACCTAAACCCAAAGTCAAAAGTCAAAAATGAAAATGACAAGTAAAAGTGCAAAGATCACTTTTGCATTTTGGCTTTCGCATTTTACATTCTCTTCCGTGCCAGCCACCCGCCTACGGGTGGCGGCCGCGCAACCGACGCGCCTGAAAATGACCGCCAAACACCGTTTCGTGTCAGCCACACTCGTAGCGCGAGGCTTTAACCTCGCCTGGGTTAGGGGCTGGGGGCTTGATGTTGGAGACTGACCCCACCAGGCTAGGGGTAGCCTGGAGCTTCCGCTCCAGGCATGATTGGAGCCGATGCTCCAATCTACCCGGGCTAGAGTACGACAATCTATTTTCGGAATTGGCCCGGCCTGGCTTATTGGTGTCAGGTCTGGGGACCTGACACCCACATGGGACAAGTACCAAGCACTAAATCCGAAACCCTAAATCCCAAACAATATATAAATCCAAATTACCAAATGTTCCTGTTTTGAGTTTTGGACTTGGGTGATTTGAGTTTGTTTAGAGCTTAGAGATTAGGATTTGGAATTTGGCATGCGGTGTGAGGGTGAGAGGATGTTTCCCCCTCCCTCTGACTCCCTCCCGCCAGGGAATTATGAAACAACGGGTAGCCTGGAGCTTCCGCTCCAGGCATGATTGGAGCGGATGCTCCAATCTACCCGGGCTCAGGCAACTCAAGGCAGTCCCCGCCAGGCAGAAGCAAAGGGGTCAGACAAGCAGGGCAAGTCGGCCTTGGGCAAATGAATATCACCAAAAAGTACGTGCCCAGCCTAGTACTTTCTTACCATACGAAACGTTACCAATGGCCTATTTACTTAGGCTGTCAACGGTAGCATACCACACTTGTATCACAGAGATAGCTCCGCCGCGGCACATTATAAGAAACTAAATGAAAGGGGGTAACCAAGAGTGAGAAAACTGCGCAAGTTCTTCAGAACTGGCGAGAAGGGCTTCACCCTGGTAGAGCTGCTGGTCGTAGTTGCCATCCTCGGCACGCTGGCGGGCGTAGTCGCCCTCAACGTCACCAACTTCCTCGGTCAGGGCGAAACCGAAGCCGCATGCACCGAAGTTGACATTGTCCAGGCAGCCGTTGTGGCCTACATGGCAGCCAATGACGCTGCGGTTCCCACCGTGGCTGCACTCGTCACCGCAAACTACCTCATGTCGACGCCGGATAACGCCATGGTTATCAGCGCCGCCGGTGCGGTGACCTCAGCCGCCTGCCCGTAAGGGACTAGAGCGCAAGCACATCTCCGGGATTGCCCGGAGCAGTCAGGCCACTGATAACAGGCTAGCAAGGCCTGCGGCGAGAGCCAACCCGGCTGCGCCGCGGGCCTTTCATGTTTCATCCCAACCCCCGACGAAGCCAACCCTCGTAGCGCGAGACTTTAGCCTTGCCCACGCCTGCCCCGGATGCCACGTAAGGAATCCTGCTGCAAGTCTGCACCATCACCCAACCACTGCCAGGCCATCGAAGAAGAACCCGACAGGACTTTGACAGCAGCCACCAATCATACTAGAATTAAGGCAAACGAAGAAGCAGGGGAAGAGAACATGCTAACGGAATACCTACGAGCAGCTATGAAAAGAGCCAAATACGAAATGCTGCCTGACAACAACACGTATTACGGTAGCATACCACAATTTGACGGCGTCTACGCCAACAGCGATAATCTGGAAAACTGCCGGAATGAGCTAGAGGACGTCCTGGAGGAGTGGCTCCTATTTAGAATATCCCGCCGATTATCACTGCCAATTGTCGATGGGATCGACCTCAGAATAAGGGAATTCGTTTAGTGCCTCAGTTGGGACCCATAAAACGTGAGGATCTGATTAGATATCTCAGGGTTTTGGGGTTTGAGGGTCCCTTCTCCGGCAGGAAACACCAATTCATGGCCAAAGGTGAGATTACCTTGCGCCTCCCTAATCCTCATCAAACAGATATCGGACTTGAACTGCTGTCTAGAATACTCAAGCAAGCCAGGGTCCATAGAGCCACCTGGCAAAGCTTGGAGTAACAGGCACGAAGCCTTCGATCTCCTGACCCAAAGCCAGGAAAAGGCACGTTCAGGCGCGTCGATTGCGTGGCCCTTACCCGTAGGTGGGTGACTGGCGCAGGCAATGCAAAATGTAAAAGCTAAAATGGAAAAGGGCACCAAGGGACCACGGCAAACCCAAAAGAAGACCTTTACATTGTTACTTGTCATTTTGGTTTTTGGTTTAGGTCACGTAGGAGTCACCTGCCCACAGGTGACCCTATGTCCCGGTTTGAACAGCCCCTAGCGAGGCTGAAGCCTCGCACTACATGTTTTGCTCCACTCAGGGCTCCGACTATTCCACGTAGGAGTCACCTGCCCACAGGTGACCCTGTGGCCCCGACTATGCTGGCATGGAAAAGAGCCGCTCCACCAGTACCAAATTCCTATTTACGTCGCCCGCGCTTAGGCATATAATCGAGGTAACACAAGGCACTGCCATTAGCGCAAAGAGCAGGTTATACAGATGAAAGAACCAACCCGGGTTTCAATGTTGCCGGTCTTTCTGCTGCTCCTTATTGGTGGCCTGGCGGCGTTATGGGCGCTGGCCTCTTACTCGCCGGGCACTGACAGCTCAGGGGTATCACTTCTGGGTTTGCTGAACGTCGCGCCACAGGCAGAACACGTCACGCAGCACACAAATGAACAACCCACGTGCGCCTTCGATGATGAAAAGGGCTGGGTAGGACACTGTAGAGCGCTGAACGGAGGCGGAGCGGTCCGCCTCGTCAACAACCCCGATGCCAAGAACTTCAGCTTTGCCGAGCTGAAGTCATTCATCCTTGAAGACAACACCAATCAGCTAAGGTACCTGGCCGGAATGAGGAAGTGTACGGACTTCGCCGAGGCGCTGCACAACAACGCGGAAGTGGCCGGCATCAGGGCCGCCTATGTAGCTGTTTCGTTCAAAGGTGGGGGAACCGGACACGCTCTCAACGCCTTCCAGACCACGGACGAGGGGCTTCTATATGTCGACTGCACGGGACCACTGGGAGAAGACGTTGCCAACAGTGACCGGTTTGACCGGATAGCCCATATCGAGGAAGGCAAGACATACAAGAGCCTGGAGATAACATATTACCCCAAGGTGGCCTGCGGCGCTTTCTGGCACCAGAGCGTTGTGGAGAAGGTGGAGATATACTGGTGACAAACCGGGCCACAAATCGGAAACACGAGCGCTTATTCCGAGAATAGATTTCCACCTAGGAGTCACCTGCCCACAGGTGACCCTGCCCGGGGGTACAAACCGGCTAGATTGGAGCATCAGCTCCAATCATGCCCAGAGGCGGTGCTCCAGGCTACAGCCCGTAGCATTGTTATCTTGGGACGTTAGAATCTAGGCGGTTATTGGTGAGGTCAGGTCTGGGGCCTGACACTCACCAAAGCCTGTTTAGCAACTGTCTTTCCACGTAGGAGTCACCTGCCCACAGGTGACCCTGCCCGGGGATACAAACCGGGTAGATTGGAGCATCGGCTCCAATCATGCCTGGAGCGGATGCTCCAGGCTACCCCTAGTTTCATAATTCGCTGGTGGGCATGTCCCCATGTCCGTTTGTCTAGAAAACCGCCCACCTGTGCCAAGAGGTGCGAAAACCCAGCGCCACCGTCACCATCCTTCAGATCTGACTTAACCTGCAGCCCACGAGGTCCACCTACCCAACTGACTTTCCCTGCACTCCGCCGGCGAGCTTCTCCACTCACCTAGGAGTCACCTGCCCACAGGTGACCCTGCCCGGGGTACAAACCGGGTAGATTGGAGCATCGGCTCCAATCATGCCTGGAGCGGATGTTCCAGGCTACAGCCCGTAACATTGTTATCTCGGGACGTTAGAATCTAGGCGGCTATTGGTTAGGTCAGGTCTGGGGCCTGACACTCACCAAAGCCCGGTTAGCAACTGTCTTACAAGGATTTAGATATCAGGGTTTTTGATTTGCCGCGCTACCCCTCTGGCCCCGACGAGGCTAAAGCCTCGCACTACATGTTCTGCTCCGCTCCCGCTTCGCTCCACTCAGAGGTTCGGCTCATCGCAATGCCACCCGCCTGCTTCTACCAACAAGTGAGAAAACCCAGCGCCACCGTCACCCTCCTTCAGGTCTGACTTAGCCTGCAGCCCACGAGGTCCACCTACGCAACTGACTTTCCCTGCACTCCGCCGGCGAGCTTCTCCACTTCGTCAATCTCCTGGCAGTAGGCCAGCACGGCATCCCAGTCGATTATGCCCCTGCGGTAGAGGCTGACCAGCGCGTCGTCCAGTGTCTGCATCCCCAGTTGGCCATGGGTGCGGATGGTGTTGGACAGGAGATAGGTCTTACCATCGCGGATCAGGTTTCTTACCGCCGGATTGGCCAGCATGATTTCCACGGCAGCCACCCGGCCACCGGTCTTTTTCGGCACCAGCGCCTGGCACAGGACCCCCACCAGCAGCGAAGCCAGCCTCGCCTGGGCCATGGGGCGCTCATGCGGCGGGAAAAGGTCGACAATCCTCTCCACCGATTGGGCAGAGCTGGGAGCATGGCCGGTCGACAGGATGAGATGCCCCGTCTCAGCTATGGTCAGCACCGCAGAAGCGGTTTCCAGGTCCCTCATCTCGCCCACCAGGATAACGTCGGGGTCCTGGCGAAGCACGTGTCTCAGGGCGGTGGCAAAAGACAGGGTGTCAACCGCCAGCTGCCGCTGGGAGACAGCACATTTGATGTTCGGATGAATATACTCCACCGGGTCCTCAATAGTAACCAGGAAACGGCGCTCCGTCTCGTTCAGGTGTTGAATCATAGCGGCCAGCGTCGTGCTTTTGCCCGAGCCGGTAGGACCGGTAACTACAATCAGCCCCCTGGGCTTCATAATCAGGTCTTTGCATATCTGGGGCAAACCCAGGTCATCCACAGTCGGTATGACCGGCGACAGAAGGCGAAAAGCCAGGCTGATGGTCCCCTGTTGCTGGCTGGCGTTGCACCTCATGGGCCCGCCTCCTGGCACGGTGCTGGCGAAGTCCAGCTCCAGGTCACGGCTGAACATCTCCCGTTGCTGCGGCGTAGTCACCTGCAAAAAGGCCTGGCTTATGTCCTCAGCGGTCAGCTCCTGGGTATCTTCCATCGGACGCAGCGCGCCATCGATGCGCAGCAACGGCTGGCAGGAAGCCAGCAGGTGCAAGTCTGAGGCGCCTTTGCTCTTGGCCTGGCTAAGTAACTCGTGAATCTCCATCTCTCTATACCTCGTCTCCTGCTCGAACAGGTCGAAAAGCGCTACTCCGCCTCTCCCTCCTGCACGTCTGTGGCCAGGCTGAAATTCCACTCATTATATTCCACTTCCCCCATACTTAGTAGTACCACATTGGCGAACCTGTCACTATCTCTCAAGCCACGTGCATAACCCAAGACCGTCTCTTCGTCCGGAGCGGTCCCTTCTATTAACGTCCTGACAAGCATTGTCACTTCTGTACTTTCCGCCCCAACCTGCGTTATCTGCGTCTCCACCTCTATCTCTACATCCCGGCTATAGCTGACAGACAACAGGTCAACCGTGGCTGGCAGCAGGCTGGTCACCTTGCTCAGGTCGCCGTTCACCTTTGCTCGCTGCGCCTCACACTCCTGGAGCGGCTGCTCGAAGACATCACGGACAACCCTGAGTTCATCAACATCCGCCTGCAGTCCCTCAAGCTTGGCCTGGGTCCCCTGCCTGATTTCAATCTCCACGTGGGCCTTATCCACCTCAGCCTGGAGGCGCGAAGTCTCCCTGGCTTGACTATGCGTCAGCACAGCCAGCGGGACAAGCACAGCAACGGCAGCCAGGACGAATATCCAGGAAACAACCTCCATAATGGGACGGCCCTTCGGCAGATAAGCTTCGGGCAGGACGTTCACGCTCACCCGCAGCAGGCTGACGCCGACTTTGACCTCCTGGAGAGCTAACCCGACATTCACTGCATACTCACCAGCATCAAAGCCCTCGGGGTAGGACAACCACTCGGGTAGCGGCTTGGCACGATAGCCCAATGCCTCCGCCAGCAGCTCCCTCAATTCCCCACCGAGGAAAAGAGCTACATCCTGAGCGATGGGGCTTTCCCTGTGGCCTGAGTTGTAGAAGGTCACAGTCCTGTCCAGCTCCTCCTTTATTACCCCCACCTTATCCGACGCAGACATGTCTCCGGCAGGGAAAGTCAGGCTGCGCAGCAATTGGGTAATACCGTCCACGGTGACCACGATATCAAAGGCGGTTGGCTGGACATTGACTATTATGGCATCTTTTTCATCGGCAACCCGGGCCAAAGCCAGGGGTCTCACGTCCATGAATTGACACTCAAGCCCTGCCTGGCGCAGTGTCTCCAACATGGCATCGATGGTGTTGCGCGGCAACCCAACCAGGCACATGACAGTCTCCACATCTGAGGTCGTTATTGCCTGCCATGATGTATGAAGCTCGGCCAGCGGTACCGGCGTGACCCGTTCCATCTCGTGCCTGGCTGCCTCCCCCAGCATTGCCTTCGGCAACTTGGGTAGGCTGGCTACACGATATATGGAATGGACACCGCTGACAGCAGCCGCCGCCCGGTTTTCCTCCACACCGTGCTCCGCCATAAGCTCCCTGATTCGCTGGCCAACCGTGGCTGTATCGGTAACAACACCGTCTTCCACAAGCCCGGGTTCCAGCGGCAGGCTAGCCGCCGTCTCCACGCTCCTCCCCTTGACCACCATCATCTTGATACAGGTATCTTCAATATCCAGAGTTACCATTACGGCTCCTCACTGACTTCATAATGAAATACATCGATTATGACCGTGCCTGTGTCCTCCTCCCCCTCCACAACAGCCACCAGCATATAGACTTCTCGCAACTGGCACGCGGGGAGCCTGTCGTCCAGAGCCAGGATGAAGTTCTGGAACTTGGGCACCTGCCCCTTGAGGTCGATCACGAAGGTCGTTACCGGCCACGCAATTGCATCCTCCCCTTCCCCAATCGTCCACTGGTATCTTGCCTGTTGCGTCACCGTTACATCTATGTCATTATCTTCAGCCAGCCCAAGCAGGGTGTCGATGATTTCAGGCGCCTGCGCTGGAGCAGGAAACTGCTCTCTGGCCACCTCCGTCTCAGCCTCGATCTGGCTTATCTCCGCCTCCAACTCCTCCTTTTGTGTCATTGGCGCCGCCAGTATTGTCTCGAGCAGCGAAAGCTCGCGCTCCAGCCCAGACTGTCTCGCTGGCTGCTGCAGATAAATCATCGATAGCATAACGAAGAGAATGAGGAAGATGCCCACCAGCAACGCGAACTGGCTCACCCTGCCCATCTTGGGCAGCCTATCGAGAAAACCCCTTTTCTGTTCCGGTTCCTCAGGTTGAATCACTTGTGTTGTCCGTTGCTCACCAGGCGGGGCGAAGCCCCGCACCACATGTTCTAGTGTAGCATCTTCGGTAGCCAAAACCAATATGGGGTGGCTTTCCCCAATCCGTGAGTCCAGCTTCGAAAGCACCGCCTCGTGGGTGACTGCATGTCACACGACATAGACACACAGAGAGATTGCTTCGTCGCTCACGCTCCTCGCAAAGACAGCCGAGTGTCGTTGCGAGTCCTTCGCCGCTGTCATTCTGAAGGAGCACCGCAATGGACGGATTGTACCGGTCTGAGGGTCACCTGTGGGCAGGTGACTCCTACGTGGAATCAACGCGCCTGAGGGTCACCTGTGGGCAGGTGACTCCCACGTGAATTGAATATTGAAAGGGGTTTTCACACAGTCTGACATATCCCTACCTGCTGCTAGGGTGGGTTTATGGTGTAGCTAAGCATTTCGACTTGGCCGCCACCAGTACTACCACCACCACTGGTCTCAGGGAAGTTTAGCCCTCCCTCGGGTTGAGCTGTCAGCGTGAGAACGCAGCCGTTCTTCAGCTCCACGTCGCTGATGCCGGCGACAACCCCATAGATGCTATCAGCGTTGTTTAGAGTCACCGAACCATCGATGGACATGAGAAACAGAAAACCGTCGGGGTCAGTATCGCCATTCGTCTTAAAATCAATCGACCCTTCGGCGATAATGCATCCCGAGCCAACAAAAGTGCACCCATTCTTAAACTCAATGTTCCCTTCAACGTACACAGCCTGCCCGTTGAGGTCTATCGTACAGCTATCTTTCACTGTCAGGTCACCCCCAACATAGACAGTCCCTTCGAGTCTTGCCCTTGTCGTGTCATCACCGCTAATGTTCCTGATGGTCAAGTTTCCGGGCGCACGCAGTGGCCCTATAGGATAAGGCTCATCCATGGTCCCAGAGGACACGTCAATCTCGCACGGGTTGTCTTCCGGGGGCAAATCCTCCACCTGCTCCCAGTAAAACGGGGACATTTCCTCGGCCGTAGGCCAACTGTAACCACCACCATCATAGTCATCCCACGAATCGTATGTACCTGCGCCAGTTGGTTCTTCAGGAGATACAACACCACCCGTAACCACACTGTCGTTCTTGAGTTCCACGGTACCAGGGCTGCTAACGGCATTATCTAAGAGCCAAGCGAGGCTGCTGGTTAGCGAGACATATGATTCAATTGTGGTACCGCCTGCCGTGGACGTGATCTTGTAGCCATCCTCACCTTCGTTGCTTACGGTCACATCGACGGTAACGTCATTGATTGTTGACTGGGGCAGACTCAACGACTCTTGTTCGCCTTCAGCTGGCAGGACAAACTCCTCGTCATATTTCAAGGTCCACACGCCGTACTCCACGCCGGCATCGGCGGCATAAAGCTCCGAGGTGTTCTCCTCGGCTGCCATGTTGGCGTTGAGGCTGGTGCTCATCAGCACGAGAACAGGAGCAATGAACAGGCCCCCCATGAACATCAAGACCAGCGCCATGGGCAGGACGTGCCCTGAACTGCTCACCAGCATTCTTTTCGTTAGCTTCATTTTTCACCTCCCTCAGCCCGGCTACTCGGATTCATCAGGCATTCTCTTGGCTATCTCATAAACCCTTTCCACCTCGGCCTCACCACGAGAAGCCTTGATGGTGAGCTTGTACTTGGTGAATCTGTCAACACCGACTTCAGTGTCGTCCACAAAACTGGTATCCCCCTCCACGATATATTGCGCAACCAAGGTCTGCTGCCCGCCGAGCTGGCGCTTCAGCGTTGTGCCATCGAACACGTAGGCAACTACGTAGTCATTCACGCCGTCGGTCTGGTCAACCGTCACCAGGGCTCCACCCCCACCAGGGGTGACGTCCACTGCCATCTGCACGTCACGGGAAATCCAGTAGCCCGCGTTCTGCACCTGCTGCAGGATAACAGCCTGATCCTTAGTCCGGTCGCTGCCCCTAATTATGTAGGTTATGGCCGTCGACAATGCACCCCCGATGGCACCCAGTATGGCAACAGCCACCAGCAGCTCCACCAGGGTGAAGCCGTTCTGTTTTCCCTTCAAGTTCAGCTTCATCGATTTACCTTTCAGTCAGCCACTCGCGCAGCGCGACGACCCGGGCCCACCCCGACGGGGCTGAAGCCCCGCGCTACATGTCTCCCCCCTCCCTCTGGCTGCTTCCCGCTCGACAGGACACCGCGCCAGTTCCCCTTTCTCCCCTCTCCCTCGATGGGAGAGGGATAGGGTGAGGGTAACAAAGAACCAGAGATTAAACACCAAAGAGCAAAAATTTGGATTTTGCATTTGGAGCTTGGAATTTGTTTGTGATTTAGATATTAGAATTTAGGATTTCACAATCGCCCTTCAGCTCCAGACACATGACTCTCACCTAACAGGTAGGGGGCTCTCCCACGTCCCCCTCTCCCTTGACGGGTGAGGGTGAGAATGACATCCCTCGCACGACACGTCTTCATCTGTCCATCTTGTAGTCCACGATGGTCCACAGCGTTTCTCCCCCTCGGGTAACGCTGACCGTTATCTCCTGGATACCGTCATGCAGCGGGTCAGCACTCACTTCAACGTCATAACCCCGGCCAGCCAGGTCTGAAGGAATTGTAATCTGAGGATACGACGTAGCTTCCGGGACATACAACTGTGCCTTGGTATCCTCCATTTGAGACTTAGCCAGGCTCTCGGCGGCCACCCTTTCCTGGCTGACCATAACCGTCTTAGACCCGACTGCCGCACCGTGGAGAAAAACGCTCCCTACCATGCCCAGGATAGCCAGGGCTACCACGGCTTCAACCAGCGTGAAACCCCACTCGCCACCCCACCACCAAGCGGGAGCCCTCCCTCCTGTTAAGCCTTTGCCTTTCTTCATTACTCTCACCAAATTCAGTTCCACTCTCCAACTACCTCCTGCCAGGGCCGCTGGAGCACCTCCTAGCCTCCTACGAGGCTAAGGCTGGAGTACAGGGGCAGGAATACCGAGACGGCAATAAAACCCACCCCCAGCCCCATGGCTATAGTCATTGCCGGCTCAATCATGCTCAGCATGGTCTGCGTCCGGCTTTCAGCTTCAATTTCGTAGTTCTCGGCCGCTGTTAGCAGTGTCGCATCCAGGTTGCCTGTTTCCTCGCCGACCTTGGTCATCTCCACCATCAACGGCAGGAAGATCCGCCTTTTCCTCATCGGACCAGCCAGGCCTTCTCCCTTCAACATATCCTGCTCAACTCCCCTCAAAGCCCCGGCTACTACCTGGTTGCCGCTGGCCGAGGCAGTCAGACTCATGATTTCAGGCAGCGGCAAGCCAGCCCGAAATAGCAGCGCCATGCTCCGGCAGCAGCGCGACATCTCACTCAACCGAATCAGACGTCCGAGCAAAGGCATTTTCAGCAGCACCACATCCCGGTAGTAGCGCCCTGCTGGTGTCCTGATAAGTATGTAACCAATCAAGGCCAGGCCGACGATTCCCACGAACAAGTACAAGCCGTACTTGGGCAGAAAGTCAGTTACACCCAGCAGTATCTTGGTGGGCAAAGGTATTTCACCGCCCAGGCGCTCAAACAAGACGGTTATGCGGGGCAGGACTACGGTAGCAAGAATAACAACAACCACAATCGCCAGACCGAAGACAACGGAGGGATAGGTCAACGCCTGCTTCAGCTTTCCCATGGCTGCCGCCTGGCGCTGAATATGGTCGGCCAGATTCCTGAGCACTTCCTCGAGCCCCCCCGTTTGCTCACCAACGGAGACCATCTTTTCGTAAAGCGTGGAGAACACGTGAGGATGCTTGGCCAGAGCCGCCGATAGAGAACTGCCACCACGAATATCAGCCACTATCTCAATAAGCACTTTCTTCAGCTCCCTGTCACTCGTCTGGTTCCCCAGCAGTTCCAGGCTCTGGACAATGCCGACGCCCGATTCCAGGAGAAGCGCCAGTTGCCGGGAGAAGGTGATTAGCTCAGCCGGCTTGACTTTTCCTCGCAAGAGCCTGCTAAAATCAGGCAAGAAAGATGTAACCGGTCTGAGACTGAGCACCTGATAACCGACGTTGGCGAGCATGTCCGAGGCCGCCTGCTCATTAATAGCCGAGAGTTTTCCTTTGACCACCCGTCTTTCCCCGCTATATCCAACATAAGCGTACTGCATTGCAACCTCACTTTCTCACGTCAAACCAGCGAGAACAGACCATTTCGCCTTTCGTTGCGGCGAAACCACGGGTGCCACATGTTTCAAGTCGTGCCGGGCAATGCGGTGCCACCCTTTGGCGTCAGTCCGACCGGGGCGAAAGCCCCACATCACGCGATATACTCCCTCTACGCAGCTCATATCCTCAGCCCACCGAATACGCGTTGCGCAGCACCTCGTAAGGTGTCGTGATGCCAGCTCTGGCTTTAAGCATGCCGTCCTTGGCCAGCGGCAGAACGCCTTCCTCAATAGCCTGAGCCCGCATTTCAGCAGCCGAAGCCCCACCACCCAACAACCGCCTGATTTCATCGCTTATCGGCAGGATTTCAAAAATGCCGGTGCGGCCCAGGTAACCGGTATAAGAGCAAGCTTTGCAGCCAGCTCCGTAGGGAAACTCACTGCGCTCTTCACCTGTCTCCCGCCGATAGGCCATTTGCTCCACCAGGGGCACAGTGACATTGCGCGCACAATGAGGACACACACGCCGCACCATCCGCTGAGCCACGATGCCGATAACCGCCGAACATATCAGGAAAGGCTCAACGCCAAGGTCAATAAACCGAAACAAGACTCCTATTGTGTCATTGGCATGGACCGAAGACAGCACCAGATGCCCCGTCAGGGCTGACTGGATGGCTATCTGGGCCGTCTCACTATCCCTGACTTCACCGACCAGGATAATATCAGGGTCAAGGCGTACTATGGACCGCATCCCGGCGGCAAAGGTCAAACCAACCCGGGGATTGACCGATATCTGGTTCATTCCCTCAAAACGGTATTCCACTGGGTCTTCAATGGTGATGATGTTACGCGATACCCTGTCCAGCGAGTTGAGCGCGGCGTAAAGGGTCGTAGTCTTGCCAGCACCGGTCGGGCCACTGATTAAGACCATGCCATAAGGCATCATGAGCATCTGCTCGAACTTCTCCTGCCTCTCAGGCAGGAAGCCTAGCTGAGACAGAGATAAGGTTGCCACGGTCTTATCCAGAAGGCGAAGCACTGCCATCTCACCATGGACGGTATTGATAGTAGCCATCCGGATATCGATACTCCTTCCCTTGGTCTCAAACGAGAACTGGCCATCCTGGGGACGTCGATGGTCAGCAATGTTCATACCGGCCAGGATTTTCATCCGCGAGACAAGAGGGGCATGCACCCCCAAAGGCAGAGAAGTCACATCATACAGAATGCCGTCTATACGATAGCGCACACGAAGCTTATCCGTCTCAGGTTCAACATGAATGTCAGAGGCTCGCGATTTCACAGCTTCTTCAACAACCAGATTCAGCGCCCGGGCTACTGGAGAATCGTCGGCTACATCAGCGGCACCCTTTTCCAAAGCCTCTGTTTCCACAGGGGTTGTCACCAGGCCAAACTGCCTGGAAATCTCACCGAAAGCCTTGTAATTGAAGTCAATGGCCTCCTGGATATCAACCGCTGTTGCTGGCACCGGTTCCACCCTCTTCTTAGTCCGAGCGGCCAGCGCTTCAATAGCCAGGATATCGTCGGGGTACGCCATGGCCACCCGCACAGTGTGGTTCTCAACCGCCAGAGGGACGGCACTGTATTTCCTGGCCAGGTGCTCGGGGATTAGCTGCAATGCCTCCGGAGTCGGAGCCTGACACAGCACGTTGAGTCGACTGAGACCGGGCAACAATTCATCCGCAACAGTCGCTGTCTCTGTTGGCATATCTTTCAATTCCTTAGCCATATTTCAACACCATTGGGCGAGGCTGTGGCTTTTCGTCACATCAACCTGGCCGGGTCGTCAACTTCGATAACCTTGATTCCCTGGTGCCTGGCAAACTGCGTCGCTTCCTGATTGAGCCCGGGCGAGACAAGCAGGACCTTATCATGCATCCCCGCATCATAGGCCTTGGTGTCAAATGAGGATACCGCCTCGAGGCCCACCGCTTCATCAGCCACGACAACACCAATGTCCACGGTATGAATGATGATTCCATCGTCGCTGCAAGCCAGGATATCCAGAATACGCTCAGCTCCGGACCTGCCCCGAACCTGGGCTTTTTCCTCAACTGAATAGCCAAGGCTCCTCAGATACTCAAGGAGCTTGCCCCTGGTCTCAAATTTGAACGACTCCTTCTTCATCTCCCGTGGTGCTGAAGGAGTCGCCGAAGCCAGAAAAGCCTCCAGGTCGTCACCCTCAAAGACCTTGATTTGCTGTCGCTCAGCAAACTGCCTGGCTTCGCGGTTAAGCCTGGGCACCACAAGCAACACCTTGTCGTGGATCCCCAGGTCATAAGCCTTATCATCAAAGGTGAAAACCTCCTCTAAGCCTATTTCCTGTCCCTGACTATCTACCACGATACCGATACCAAGAGTATAGGTTATGAAACCGTCATCGCGGCGAGCCAGGATGTCCAGCACATGCTCGGTTCCTGACTTGTTCCTGCTACCCACCTTGCCTTTCTCAGTCACCTCGTAACCCTGGCCTCGCAGGAATTCTATAAATCGAGCTTTAGGCCCCAGCTCAAAGCCCAGCCAGGGCCTTTTCTCAGCGTCAACCCGGTAAGAATAGAGGATAGTCTCTTTGGCTTCGCCTTCTGCGAAGAAGAGCATGCACTTGAGACATTGCCACTCAAGCGCGGCTTCGCTGGATAGCTCACCACAATTGTGGCATTTGTAGTTGACACCCAGACTCAGATAGTCGGTGCCCAGAAACCTGAGTTCCTTGTTGCATTTGGGACATACATATTTGCCGGCGGCCACATATTCATCTTCCAGACCAACGTTGCTACAAGAGAAATGCTCCAGAACACGTCCTTTAGCTATGTTTGCCGAGCCGCACTTGGGGCACCGCAGGCTAGGTCGCAGATTCGGAGAACTGCAATAGGGGCAGAACAGGATCCTGTCGTAGAACTGTTTCTCGAGAGCGTCTTCACTGGCCAGAGACTCCAGTATGGTTATGGATTCCCCCGTCGTCACCCCCAGCAAGTTTTCTACCTGCGGAAACGTGAACCCAAGTTCAGTGCCGAGGTCGAGGGTCGGTTTGATTTCCTCAATGTTCCCAGCAAGTATCCCCTCCCCTAGCTTCACAACATTGGGGTTTTCTCTGACAGCGCCGATTGGGCCAACAGCTTCGACCATTCCCATCTCCTGTTCTGTTCCAACTAAAAACAGCTTAAACCAAACCTGGCCAACTTGCAATGAACTTCTCGCCTCTCAAGTAGCCCTTTAGTCATACCATAAGCGGTAAATTAGTCCTATATCACCACCCCTCCAGCCGACATTGGCCTCCTGTCATTCTGAGCCGAAGTTCTGAGCAAGCCGAAGAGGAAGCGAAGAATCTCACGCACAACTCAGGGTAAACTCCGCGAAGGGGTGAGGGTGGAACTTGAGCCTTCCCGTAGGAGTCACCCGCCTACGGGTGACCCGGCCTGGCTTATTGGTGTCAGGTCTGGGGACCTGACACCCACATGGGACAAGCATCAAGCACTAAATCCGAAACCCTAAATCCCAAACAATATCTAAATCCAAATTACCAAATGTTCCTGTTTTGAGTTTTGGACTTGGGTGATTTGAGTTTGTTTAGAGCTTCCGTGCCAGTCACCCGCCTACGGGTGACGGCCACGCAATCGACCAACCTCAGGGTCACCTGTGGGCAGGTGACTCCCACCTGGAAACCAATGACCATCAGACCTGTCTGACGCACGTTCACCTTATTCTTCGGACATACCTGAAGGTATGTCCCTACAGTCCCTGGCTCCTTCCGCCGCCGGTGTCTTCCGGCTCCCTTGACAGGAGAGACTCGGAGCCCTGCCCTGAGCCCTTCCCCCACCGTCATTCTGAGCCGAAGCTCTGAGCAAGCCGAAAAGGAAGCGAAGAATCTCACGCACAGCTCAGGGTAAACTCCGCGAAGTGGTGAGGGTGGAACTTGAGCCTTCCCGTAGGAGTCACCCGCCTACGGGTGACCCGCACGGGAGCACTCGGCTGTCTTTGCGAGGAGCGTGAGCGACCAAGCAATCTCAGGGTGGGGACTCGGGTCCATCAGGTCAACTCCAGAGTCCACGGCTTAAGGGGTAGTGTTTACCTCTTGACTATGTTACTTTAGAGGAATATATTTACAAGGTAAGTCAGGTTTGGAGGTGAGAACATGCAAAAAGTGCCTATCACTGTCATGGGCTACCGTTGCGAGCGGTGCAGCCACCAATGGATTCCGCGGGATATGCCACGTGAACCGCGGGTCTGTCCAAGGTGCAAATCGCCATACTGGGATACTCCGAAGAAGAAGAAGTGAAACTTCTTAGAGCTTGCTGACCAGAAGTACGAAGCTCATGCGACGGCTTAGAACAAGGGCAAGGAGTGCCACCAGCCTCAGCATACTGCTGATGCTGGCGTTGCTGGTGTGCCTGCTGCCTGCGGGCAGCCTTGAACCGGCTTTAGCCGACCCGGCGAAGCTGGCATGGTCTATCGTTGATACTCCAGTCCCAGCCCAGGCCGACAAGAATATCATAGTCAGCCCGTCGGAAATCAATGTCATAGCCATCGGTTCCGACGACACGACCTTCTATGCTGTTGATATTCCCGGCGACGCGCCCGGTGGCACCTATCCGAACGGCAAAGTCTACAAGTCAACCGACGGCGGCAGTGCGTGGGCAGATGACCCCACTGCCGGGCTGCTCAGGGCGACTCCGGTCGCCGCCAACTTGCCCGCCTGGAACATAGCCATAGCCCCGGACAACCCCGATTTCGTTGTCGCTGTCACCGACGGCACCGGTGCTCCAAACGGGCCGAAAGAGGTATTCGTCTCCGAAGACGGGGGTGCCAACTGGAACGATACCAACTTCCCGGCCCTGGCCGCGAACGAGTACATTAGCTGCATTGACATTTCCCCAATATATAATAGCGCTGGTGAACGCGACATTGCCGTCGGCTCCCGAGATGGAGCGGGCGGTGGCACCCTGTGGGTGTTGAAGAAAACTAGCTTTCCTAGCTGGAATCGGCAGGATGGCGCAGGTACACCACCATCCACCGGCTGGCCCGGGGGCGATGTGGTAGCATTGAAATTCTCGCCCAATTACGCTACCGATGGCCTGTTAAGCGATCCTACAGTAGTGGTCATCTCAGCCACCCCTGCCAGCGGAACCGAGCTCAATCTGGGCCAGCGCGACACAGGGAACAACACCACGACGTGGAATAGTGTGACGAATTACCCGGTGACAATTCTTGACACGAACTACCCAGGCTCCTCACCTACTGCAGCTCAAATCATAACTGCTGATTTGGAGTTGCCCCCAGACTTCGCGAGAGCCGACGCCAATCTACGGCGGTACTACCTCAGCACCGATGCAACCGCTGCCGGCGTTCAATCCGGCGTCTGCCGCATCGATGACGCCATAGTCCATTTGATAAGAAACGCAACCGCGGGCAGGATTTCCAGCATCGCCTACCCAGGCACCGAGGACTATGGCACGAGGCTTCTGGCAGGCGAAGTCACCCCCTCTGCCACGTCTCCAGGCACAGTCCCCATCTGGCGCACTTCAAACCCGGCCGACCAAGTTCCCACGTGGGAGAAATCGGATCCGGATTACAAGTCGCCGACCGGCGGCGCTAACTCAGGCTATGCCAACGCCCAGCTGGCCTGGAGCGTGGCCGGTGACAGGGCCTACTGCAGCACCAGCTCAGCCGACCTCCGGTTGGGAGGTACGTCTATGGCCATACCTGGGACCTGGCCGCTGGCGCTAACAACCGGGGTCGCCCTCGATGAGTCCGCTTTCTCCGTCAGCCCCTACGCCAGCTCCTATGAACGCCTCCTGGACGGCGCTGACAAGACCAAGGATAGCGACATCGGGAATATCTGGAACCAACTCAGCCTCATAGACACGCGAATCAGCTTTCTCTCCGATGTTGCTGCCCTGGAAGTCCCCGAAGACTCTGATGACTACAACGTATTATACCTCGCTTCCATCAATCTCCCTGGTGCGAATATATTCGATAGCGTCTGGCGCAGCACCAGCGATCCGCTGGGGGAAACGTGGGAGCGGGTACTATGCACTGCTACCGCCAACGACGACATCATCCTCCGCGTCAACCCGAGGAAGTCTGGAGATGCCAGAAGTAACGTTGTTACCTTCGCTGACCGCCTCACCAATGACGCCCGTTACTCTGATGATGAAGGCCAACAATGGCACCTTTTGACGGCTGGCCTCGGTGCGGCGGTGACTGATTTGACCCTGGCCATCGACGACGTTGTGTATATCCTGGACGACACCCTGGTGTGCAGGGGTGAGAAGAGCCTCACCACATGGGCGTGGCCCTCCAGGTTCCGGATAGATACCGGGCTTGACGCGGGACATACCATAGCCACCCCGCTGCAGAACCCGAAAAGCGAATACGTCGACCAAGATGCAGATTGGGTAATAGTCGGTGAAGCAGGCCCGCGCGCCAGAGTAGCCTATGCCGATTTCTCCAAGCTGGACCCGAAGTACACGCCCTCCCGCCCCGAGTTCGAGCCACCTCCAGGGGAGCGAGTCGCGGTGCCTGTGCCCGGCAACGTGCACGTCATCGCCGATGACAGATTCGAGGAGAACGAAACGATCTATGCTGCCAGCGATAATCCTGGCGGCGAGATCTACCGCTGGGCTATCGATGTAAGCATCGACTGGGATGACCTGGACCCGCCCAACAGCGAATTCTACGGCCTCGCCCAGCTAAGTGATGTCCTGTACGGCGCCTGGAATACCGCCGTAGCAGCCGGTACCCGGCCCGGTGTCGACCGCACCCTATACCCTAGAGAGACGGTGCCGCCCCCGCCGGAGTGGGATGACCTGACTACCGGCCTACCAGCTCCCGGCGCTGCCAACTTCCCTGTAGCTTTCACCCGCGAGCCGAGTTCGCTCAAGACCTCAAACAACGCCTACAACACATTGTGGGCAATCGACGACCGCAACTATAACTGGGCGAACGGAGTAGGTTGCCTCTGGGGATACACTGACATCGTAGCCAAGATTGGTCCGTGGACAACGTCGCCGCCCAGCGACGACTTGATACCCGTTGACCCGGTCACCGGCCGCGCCAAGGAGATAGACTTCAGGTGGCGGCAGCTCAGCTACGTCCAGGCATATGAGCTGCAGCTAGCCAAAGATGGTGACTTCAACATAAGGATACTGGTCAGTGACAACATTACCCCGGTCGACCCTCTGGCACCGGCATGCTGGTTCCCAGCCGGTGGCTTAGTACCGACGCCCGCGTCCGAGATAGCCGCCTGGGGCAACCTTGAATGCGGTCATACCTACTACTGGAGAGTCAGGGCCAGGCGCGCCACCACCGGCGACATTATCCGCAGCCCGTGGTCAGCTACCATGTACTTCACGGTCAAGACCGGCTTACCCGTACGAAGCGAGCACCTTGGCCCCGTTCTGCTGAAGCCCGACCACGGCGCCAGGGATGTCTCGCTGTCTCCTGCTTTCTCATGGTCCCCCATCCCCGGAACGGAACAGTATGAGTTCATCCTGGCCGAGGACCCCGCTCTCACACGGGTAGTTGCCACCGTCACTGTACTGGCAACTGCCTATGAATATGATGGCGAACTCGACAGGAACACCGCCTATTTCTGGCGCGTAACAGCGCTTGCTCCTGTAGCCAGCGAGCCTAGTCCGGTGTTCACCTTTACGGTGAAAGCCAAAAGGGCGCCCGATACCCCTCACGTACCCCTACCCCCGGTATCCCCATTCTGGACATGGCTAGCAATCGCCATATATGTGGCCCTGGTTGCCGCCATAATTGCCTGGATTAGAATCAGGGCTGCCTAGCAGACCTCGGGACCATCCGCCAACCATCCAAGCCCCATCTCCATCGCACCCAGAGATCCCCTCGCTGACGTCAAGCATGCCCTCCTCGCAGAAGCGAAGGCCAGTAACCCCAATCCGTGGACTCTCCAGTTGACCTAACAGACCCCAGCACCCACCCTGAGATTGCTTCGTCGCTGACGCTCCTCGCAAAGACAGCCGAGTGTGATTGCGATGAGCAGAAGCCTTGAGTGCAGCGAAGGGGAAATGAAGTGTTCTCCTCCCTCCCCTGGCGGGAGGGAGTCAGAGGGAGGGGGAGACTTCTTATCACCCTCACCCCGCATGCCAAATTCCAAATCCTAATCTCTAAGCTCTAAACAAACTCAAATGACCAGAACCCAAAATCCAAACCGCAAGCATTTGGTGATTTGGATTTAGATATTGTCTAGGATTTAGGATTTCGTGCTTGGGATTTCCCCCGTGTGGGTGTCAGGTCCCCAGACCTGACCCCATCCGGTAGAAGGCTTTCCACCGGGTTATCCCTCCCCTGGCTAGGCTGTTTAGTTTTGCTTTTAGCTTCATTTTCCGCCACCTTTGGAGGCCTTCACCCCCAACTTCTGGGCGGTTTCTCAGGGCTTTTAGCTTGGTTATCACCCTGAAACCCCCGAAAAGCCCCCTTCATTTCTAAACGGCCTCATCAAGGGAGAGGGAACACACCAGCAGCCAAAGCAACCACGGACTGTAGCGACATACCTTTAGGTGTGTCCGAAGAATATGGCGAATGTGCATCTTTCAGAAGCCAACGGCAGTGGCCCTCAAACTTGACCGCAAAGGTAGGCTAGCGTATAGTCTGGCCAAGTGTTGAACACATGGACCAGCCGACATTATTCCACAGGGTCACGCCATGACGTATAGTGGTAGCCGATTGGATAGGCAGTCATTTGAGACAAACCCCGCCGCGTTCCTCGAGAATGCAATCAAGGAATATGTCGCCAACAGCCCCGCCAACCATCTTCAAGCTTTCAATGGCGGCCCCATCTTCGATGAGCCCCTGGTTGGTTTTGCGGATGGGGATGACTCCATCTTTCAAGAGTACAAGTCAATCATAGGCGAGTTCCACCTTGCTCCCAGAGAGGCTCTGGAAAAGTATCTCAGGAACAGCAAGGCCGGAGAACAGAAACGGCTGCCCACGGTGAACGTCGTATCGTGGGTCCTGCCCGTTACCCACGAGACCCGGCTCAGCCTGCGCCGGGAATCCGTTGTTCCCTCTCTGAGGTGGAACCACACGCGATGGCACGGCCAAGCCTTCATAGACGAGCTTTCACATTACCTGGTATCTCTGCTGGAGAGGCTCGGCTACCACGCTGTTGCCCCCGAGTTGGCCGACTTCTATCGAATGCTGGCCTCGCCAGATGACCTGGCGTCCAACTGGTCACAGAGGCACATTGCCTACGCTGCCGGCCTCGGGACTTTCAGCCTCAGCGATGGCTTCATTACCCCCAGGGGGATTGCCCTCCGCTGCGGCAGTGTAGTGTGTGATGTACCGCTCCC
>JADHWZ010000116.1 GCA_016783225.1 Dehalococcoidia bacterium
TCAGCAAAGCCAGCGCCGGGGTAGGTAACATACCAAGATCGGTTATCTCTATTCCGCAAGATAGCAAACCGGAGAAGATAGCATTCTTGAGAGCTTCCCCGCTGACCCTGGTATCGGTAGCCAGGCAAATCCTAGCCCCTACAGGGACGGTAGTACCCAGGGCCTGGGCGACTTCCCGGCACATGTCTGTGGTCAAATCTTGACCCACCACACCCCTGATACCACTGGTCCCAAAAAGAGGCATACCTTTCTCCTTATCCTGAATTATGTGGCTATGGGACAACCAAAACGTTGTGGCTTATCGCCTTCACCCAACTCGTCTTCAGCTCTTCCGGTATCTGGCTTTCCCCTCTTCGTAAAGGTCTCCGCCGTAAATGTCATTTATCACTGTAGCCGGGAAATCTTCTACCTCCATTCGCAGAACTGCCTCAGCCCCAAGCTCCTCGTAGGCTACTACCTCTGACTTCTTGATACTCTTCGAGATCAGCGCCCCAGCACCACCTACAGCAGCAAGATACACTGCCTTGTATTCCTTCATCGCATCCTTCACCGCTTGTGAGCGCATACCCTTGCCAATCATTCCTTTAAGTCCCTCAGATATCAGGCGGGGTGAGTAGCTATCCATTCGACCGCTGGTAGTAGGTCCGGCAGAGCCAATCGGCTGGCCTGGTTTGGCCGGCGACGGGCCCATAAAGTATATCGTCTGTCCCTTAATATCAAATGGCAGTGGCTTACCTTGGTCAAGGGCTTCAACCATCCTCTTATGGGCAGCATCACGAGCCACATACATAACGCCAGTGAGTAGAATATTGTCCCCAGCTTTGAGGTCTTCCAAGGTGTCGTCAGTCAGGGGCAGCTTTACCTTTTTTACCATTACCGTCCTCCTAGGTAGACTTTAGATTCTATAGCTTCTTTCTCGCGACAGATTAGGGTTATTCGTTCCCTTTGACGGTGAACTCGGGGAAAGGAACTTTGGGCTTGGTTTCGGTAGGAGGTGTAACTACCAAGGAAGGCATCCGTTTCTTCCCCAGACCCAGGGCCTGGGATGCCAGACGCCTTTTCAGTAACTGAATAGCCAAGGCCGGGTCTAATCCCTTGGGACAGGCTTCTGAGCAGGCGCCGGCAAGATGACAGCGCCATGCCCCGTGGTCGGTGTCCACCAAAGGGAGCCTCTCCTGCTGGCCTTCATCCCGGTTGTCAGCGCAGTAGCGATAACACTGGGCTAAGGCTTGCGGCCCAAGGAAAAGTGTATCGCTGGCCGAGGTTGGACAAGCAGAAACACACATGCCGCACTTTATGCAATAGGCGAACTGCAGGAAGCCGCTTAATTCCTGGGGTATTTGGCCAAATTCAGCGGTGGGGGTTTCCATTTCCTGCGCATCCTGACGGAGGATGTACGGCTTTATTGATTTGTGCTTATTGAACATTGGGGTCAGGTCAACTACCAGGTCTTTAATGATGGGCAGGTTGGGCAAAGGCTTGACGGTTAGCGTATCGGAGCGAAACTCCTCTATTTGGGTGTGGCAGGCAAGATGAGGATAGCTGTTGACCAGCATGCCACAGGAGCCACATATCCCCATGCGACACGAGGTGCGAAAAGCAAGGGTGCTATCCAGATTTTCCTTTATGTATATGAGGCCATTGAGCACGGTCATGCCTCGACTGGCTGGCACGGTGAATTCCTGTAAATGGAGAGCACCACCTTGTTCCGGGTCGTATCTCTGGACTCTGAACGTTATCCCCTTCGTGCCGCTTTGAGCCACAATACCTCCTAGCTGAATAACAGGTCTAGCGGTACGTAAGTACCCCAGATAAAGACACCGATGCCAATAACTGTGAAAGACCAGGTAATGATGCGCCCGGTCTTGACCGAGGGTTTCCACTCCAATATGATGCCTCGCAGCCCATAGAGAGCGTGATAGAGAACGACGGCCAAGAGAGCTATATATACGAATGCCCATATGCCCTCACTGGCTCGGTCTATCATTGATTCCCAGGAAGTTGAGTCGGTGGTATCAACTCCGAACCAATCAAGGATAGAGTCGAGGTGTAGTCTCACCATATGTATGCCCAAGAAGACTGCTATAAGTACGCCGGTAAGCATGTGTAGAAGGTGTAAGCGTGTGGCACGCATTATGGACCTCCTGCGATAAAGTCACCAAGAAGGACCAGGGCAAGGACGGCGATAACTGCTATCATGGCGATCGTCCAGCGGCGCTTTTTGCGAAGTGCATCCTGGTATGGATAGATTGGTGGGGCAGGCCGCCCCAGGCCAAAGCCTAATCCCTGTATGATCAGGCGCAAACCATTCAAGGCATGGAAAACAAAGGCAGTGGCTACCAGATATTCGCCAACTCTGAATCCTGGATTGCTAAGAGCTGACATCGCCGATTCCCAGACGTCTTCGCCTCGATAACGGTAAAAGGTGGTGATGATCAGATGAATCACCCCGAAGAGCAACAGCCCCAAGCCGGTTACTCGATGGAGCACGTAAAGATGCCGCTCCAATTTGTATTTACCTGCCCATACCCAGCCACGAGCCCCCAGGTAATTATCTCGGGGCTGTATTTGTTTCATGGTTCACTCCTAGTATTTCCTTTCCACTGGCTGCCACGCTGTGATGCTCACCGGAATGTACTCAATCCGTGGCCCTGTGGGTGTGTAGTGTGCCAGAGTGTGCTTGAGCCAGTTGACATCGTCGCGTTGGGGAAAATCACGTCGAGAATGAGCCCCACGAGACTCCGTGCGGGCCAAGGCCCCAACTACCACAATTTCAGCCAGGTCAAGGAGGTTATCGATTTCGAGGGCATTGAGCAGATCGGTATTATATATCCTTCCGCGGTCTTTGACCTGAACATCAGGCACACACTGCTTCAATTCCCTTATCTTGTTGAGAGCCGCTTCCAGCCCTGAGCCAGTTCGGTAGACAGCCACCTCACTATCCATGATCTTCTGTAGCTCCCTGCGCATGATGTAGGCGTTTTCCTTGGCGTCTGGCCTGAACCTGCTGAAAACCCGAGCCTCTTCGTCTCTCAGGATTGTTTCTTCGGATAGCGTGGAAAACGTTTTTCGTTTCGAGGCATACTGGGCCGCCCTGTCTCCACTAATTCTGCCCCAGACGAGGCATTCGGCAGTCGAGTTGGAGCCGAGACGGTTGGCACCATGAAGCGACAAGCACGCGGCTTCTCCGGCTGCCCAGATGCCTTCAACAGGAGTAGCACCCTCTATGTCAGCGTGCACCCCGCCCATGAAGTAGTGCGACGCCGGCCGGACTGGGATTGGCTTCTCGATGGGATCGATGAAGTTGAACTTGATGGCGACCTCACGAATCAAAGGCAGCCTCTCGTTGATCTTGTCGGCACCAAGATGGCGCAGGTCAATGTGAACATAATCGAGACCGTCTGGTCCGGAAAATCCTCTGCCTTCTTCGATTTCGGTTATCTCAGCCCGGGCGATGATGTCTCGGGGAGCGAGTTCCATCTTCTGAGCCGCATATTTCTCCATAAACCGCTCGCCCTTGCTGTTGAGCAGGTAGCCGCCTTCACCCCGGGCCGCTTCTGTAATCAGGATGCCAGAGGGAACCAGACCAGTGGGGTGAAACTGGACGAACTCGACATCTTTGATGGGCAGTCCAGCCCGGTAAGCCATGGCTATACCATCACCGGTGGCGGTCAGGGAGTAGGTGGTAAAGCCAAACATACGGCAAGCACCGCCAGCGGCGATAATCAACGCTTTGCCCCGAACGAAAAAGAAGTCACCACTGGCCAGGTCCCAGACAGTCACCCCACAGAATACGTTGTCTTTGGTTAGGATTGAGGCAACATAGCATTCGTCGTATCTGCTCACCCTGGCGTATTTCTGCAGAGTGTCATACAGCGTCTGCATCTCAAAGAAGCCGGTCTTGTCGGCGGCGAAAACGGCTCGATTAAAGGTGTGGCCACCGAACGGCCGCTGGGCGATCCTTCCGTCAGGACGGCGGGACCAGGGAATTCCCCAGTGATCCAGAAGCAGGATTTCCTTGGGCGCTTCCTCAACGAAGCGCATTACCACATCCTGATCACACAGAAAATCGGCACCTCTAATTGTGTCCCAGGCATGAAGCTCAAGGCTGTCTCCCTCCTCTGGCTGTATGACTGCTGCTGTGCCGCCTTCAGCACAGACGGAATGTGAACGCATTAGCTGGACTTTGGAGAAGACAGCAACATCAACGTCTGGGTTTCGGGCGGCTTCGATTGCCGCCCGTAGTCCAGCTAGTCCGGAACCCAACACTATTACGTCGTGTTCTCTGCTCATCACAATATCGCTTCCTTGTGTCGAGTACTGTGGCAATTCAGGTTGACTGCTGCTGGCATACTGGCTATGTGGGATGGAAAGACCTCGACGTTAACCGCCAGGGCGGTCACCCTGCCGCCATATCCCATCGATCCAATGCCCAGGTTATTGATGCGCTGGAGGATTTCCTTTTCCATCTCAGCAACCTCAGGATCCGGGCTGGGCTCGCCTATCTTCCGTAACAACGCCTTCTTAGCCAGCATCACGGTCTTGTCGGCTGTGCCGCCTATCCCGACACCGACAACCACCGGAGGACAAGGATTGCTGCCAGCTTCATCGACAGCATTGACCACAAAGTCTATTATCCCTTGGCGACCACGCGCCGGGGGTAACATGGCCAAGCGGGTCATATTCTCGGCGCCGCCCCCCTTGGGCATGGCTATAATCTTGAGCTTGTCGCCAGGGACTATGTCAGTATAAATGATGGCCGGGGTATTGTCTTTGGTGTTTACCCGGGCGGAATAAGGCTGCCTCACCATAGATTTACGCAAATAGCCTTCACTGTACGCCTGGCGCACACCCTCATTCACGGCGGTGTAGAGATCACCGCCAGTAATGTGGGCTTCCTGACCCAGCTCAAGGAAGACTACTGCCGCACCACAGTCCTGACACAAGGGCATCCTCTCATTGGAGGCAATATCAGCATTTTCAAGTATTCCATCTATTACCTCACGGGCCACCGGCGATTCCTCGGTCTCTCGGGCTCGCTGGAGGGAAGCTCTCACATCATCCGGCAGAAAGAAATTAGCCTCCTGAAAGAGACGGGACACGGCCTTGGTTATTTCTCTAGCATCAATATCTCGCATTGTTACTCTACTCCTCTCGCAATTGACAGCAATAGGTAGGTACAGCGATGTCACGAATCACATACTTAGCCATGGTTTGCATCCTACCCCGCTGAAAGGAATACAGCCTTACAGCGGCCCCAGACGGTTTGCGAGCTTCGGCTGATAGCTCTTCCTCTGTTTTTCGTCGAGACATTTACCCCCCTTCATTCAATGTCCCAACCGTAGGCCCTATTTTATGTCATCTTATGACGACAGGATGGCTTGGCTAGCACCGTCCACCAGTAGTCTCCGCAACTCAACCACCATTTCCGGCGTGTCAATCTTCATGGGACACCTCACCTTACACCTGCCACAAGTCAGGCAGGTGTAAGCCACCGCAGCTGCCTTTTCCACATTATCGCTGAGCATGGCTGCACAGACAGCACCAACCCCCGCAAAATACTTATCTCCAAAATGACCCGCTGTTACCGCAAAGACAGGGCACTCATAGAGGCATCCACCACACCTCAAACAATAGAGTGCCTGACGCAGTATTGGGTCCCTGGCCAAATTGGTTCTTCCGGCGTCCATGAAGACAACGTGGAAATCTCTGGGGCCATGTGCCCCATAAGTGGTCACCTTCTCAATATCACCGGTTTTGCTCGGTCCGGATACCAGGCTTACGTAGGAAGGAACAGTGTAGTTGGCGTATCTCCAGGTTACCTCAGCTACCTTGAAGGCATCGCCAAGCGTTGGGACCAGTTTCTCCATACCAACAAGAGCGATGTGAACCGGTGGGGCACCGGTAGCCAAACGTATATTACCCTCATTCTCGATCAGGAATAACGTTCCCGTGTCCGCAGCAACCACGTTAGCACCACTCATACCGATATCCGCCTGGAAATACTTTTCCCTGAGCAGTCTCCGGGCAGTTGCCACCAATGTGCTTATATCCGGGGGTAAATCCTCTCCCGTAATCTTGGAGAAAAGCCGGGCCACGTCCTCCTTGGGTACATGAACCGCCGGGGACAGGATGTGCATCGGCCTTGATCCCAGTTTTTGGATGATAAACTCCCCCAGATCAGTTTCGTAAACCTCATTACCGTGTTCTTCCAGATGCTCCCGCAAGCCGATCTCCTCTGAGGTCATGCTTTTGCCTTTGACGATTAGTTTGCCACTCCCGACAAGACCATCAATGATATTGAGTGCATCATCCACTGTCTTAGCTATGTAGGCTTTTCCCTTGTTTTCCTCGATAGCTTCACACGCCTGCTCGGCCAGTTTCCCCATTTCTCCGAGGGCTTTCTCCTTTATCTCCCTGACCTCCTCTGCCATCTGGATGGTGTGAGGGAATTTCTTCAAGGCGTTATTGATATTGGTCCTATAGCTCTTGATAGCCCGCGATAAGGCAAGGCTTATCCTCTCATTGTGAGCCGCAGCCATTAATTCCTTTTTGTAATCTTTGAAAACGGACATCCCCTTAAGCCTCACATAGCCATGGCAATGACTTGAGCCAGGTC
>JADHWZ010000117.1 GCA_016783225.1 Dehalococcoidia bacterium
CCAACCACCGAGAGAGCAACCCTCCTGCTGGTGTATTGCGACAAGTGCCTGGACATAGCGGAGAAGATGCAATCCGAGAGCCCTGCGGCATCCGGCTGGCAAGACGCGTGCCGCCAGCTTGAATCGACCTTGCGGGGTGCCGAGCATCTGGCCTCAGACTACAGGAACACCGCCAAATACCAGTTGGACGAAATAGAGGAGGCCATCGCCAACTCCAGCACATCCATACAAGAGCAATATCTTGAAGAGTTCCAGAGCATATCCGCCGGGTACCTAGGCCTGCTCGACGAGATCATAGTGAATCTGCAGCAGGCTGAACAGGCGAGGTCTCATCTAGCCAGCTGGCAACTGAGCCCACAAGGTGTCGGAGAGCAATAATGTAGGGACAGGTCTTTGGACCTGTCCGCTCGGGCCGACCTGAAGGTCGGCCCCTACACGAGAGGTGAGATTCCTCAGTCGCGGAGTTTATCCTAGGCGGTATGAGATTCTTCGCTACGCTCAGAATATAGCAGGGGAGATTGCCAGCCAATCTCAGTCTATTCTAATTGAAGAATGAGCCTGAATACGCCGTTCAACATGCATGATGCGCACAGCAAGAGCAGGGTTTGGATGAGATTCATTGATGAATACCGCGATTCAGAGCTGCTAGCTGCATTTTTCTTTTCGTTGTCAGACTCTTGCCAGATTGGTTGAAGTTTAGTACTAAGGTTAGTATAATAACCATGAATCAAGATGGGCAGGCTGTGTTTCAATGGCTACTCGCATCGTTACGGTAAGTGAGCTCAAAGTCAAACTGGGTGCCCTGATGGCCGAACTGGAGGGGCAAGGGATACCTTTGTACATTACGCAGTATGGAAAGCCAAAGGCTGTGCTGGCGCGTTATGATGAATATGAAACCCTGCTCAAGAGGGTCGAGGACTTGGAAGATATGCTGGCAATGAAGGAGTCCCTCTCGGCACCTGAGGAAGAAGCTATCAGCTTAGACGATTATGAGCGCCAACGAGCAGCCCGCGTTTGACGTCAGGCTACGCAGCAGAAGGGTGCAGCGAGAGCTCGACAGCTTGCGGGAGGCAGACTACCAGCGAGTCATAGCCAGGCTCAAAGCATTAGCAAATGACCCTAGACCTCAAGGATGTGAGAAGCTATACGATGACGTACATCGGGTGAGGGTTGGGGATATCCGAATAATCTACCTTGTTGACGAGGCAAACAAGCGTATCGAAGTGGGTGGAATTCGTCGCCGGAGCGGGAGAACCTGCAAGGGAATCGACAGGTTGTTCCAGTGAACAGTTGATAGTTGGAACCTGGAAATGATTGGCCTGTGACCTGAGAAGAGATTAAGAAGTAATCTCGTACCAACTCTCTGCTACTTCTTCCAGAAGACTACCCACGGCATGTGAATTGCCGCAACAAGTGGGGCAACGTGTGGCTTGATCAGCGGAAGGGCAAATGAGATTCATCGATGAATACCGTGACGCTGGCCTAGGCAAGAAACTCGTAGGCAGGATAGAGCAGCTATCTACCAGGCCGGCCAGGTTGATGGAGTTCTGCGGCGGGCATACGGTGGCCATCATGAGGAACGGTATCCGCCAGCTCCTGCCTCCTACCGTGGAGATGCTTTCCGGCCCTGGCTGCCCGGTATGCGTGACGGCCAACGCCGATATAGACAAGGCCATTGCCCTGGCGCGCCTGCCGAATGCTATCATCACCACCTTTGGCGATATGATGAAAGTGCCCGGCAGCTATTCCAGCCTGCAGCACGCCAGGGGAGAAGGAGGCGACATCCGCGTAGTCTACTCCACGCAGGATGCCCTCGAAATCGCCAGAGACAACCCACAGAAGTCGGTCGTCTTCATCGGCATCGGCTTCGAGACCACCGCTCCAACCATCGCCGCGTCCGTTCTCCAGGCCGAACAGGAGAAGACCGAAAACTTCTACGTGCTCTGCCTGCTGAAGCTGTGCCCCCCGATAATGAAGACGCTTCTCGACCTGGGTGAGATTAAGCTGGATGGCATCGTCTGCCCGGGGCACGTCAGCGTCATAATCGGCTCACAGCCCTACGAGTTCATTCCCCGCGACTACGGCGTTGCCTGCGTTGTCTCCGGCTTTGAGCCACTGGATATCCTGCTCGCTGTGGCTATGCTGGTTGAGCAAGTCGAGAAGGGCAAGCCGCGGGTGGAGATAGCCTATCGACGCGGCGTTAGTCCCGAGGGCAACAAAAGAGCCCTGGAGCTGATGAGCACGGTGTTCGAAGCCGACAAAGCTGATTGGCGGGGCATAGGAGTGGTCCCGGCCAGCGGGCTGAAGCTGAGAGACAAGTATGCGCGTTTTGATGCAGGACAGGCCTTCACGGTAACCCTTGAGCCAGTCCGGGAGGCAAAGGGCTGCATTTGCGGTGACATCCTCCGTGGCGTGAAGACGCCTGCGGATTGCAGGCTATTCCGCAAGGTCTGTCTTCCAGAGCATCCGGTAGGGCCATGCATGGTCTCTTCAGAAGGCGCCTGCGCCGCCTATTATCAATACGGAGATGATCATGGATGAAAACATCTTGCTGGCCCACGGCAGCGGCAGCAAGCTCAGCCACGACTTGATAGAGAAGCACCTCCTGCCCCCGCTGGACAACCCGCTGTTAGCCAAGCTGGACGATTCGGCGGTTTTCGACCTCGGCGGTCGTCTTGCCTTCACCACCGATAGCTACGTGGTCAGCCCCATCTTCTTCCCCGGCGGTGACATCGGCAAGCTGGCCGTATGCGGTACCGTCAACGATCTGGCTATGAGCGGAGCCACACCGCTGTACTTAAGCCTGTCCTTAATCATAGAAGAAGGCCTGGCTCTGGGGGAACTCAAGAAGGTGGTTGACTCGATAAAGGCTGCCACTGAAGAAGCTGGTGTGAAAATAGTCGCCGGCGATACCAAGGTGGTGAACCGAGGCGGCGCTGATAAACTGTTTATCAACACCTCCGGCATAGGAATAGTCCCGCAGGGCGTGGATATCTCCGGGGCTAACGCGCGGGTGGGTGACAAGGTTATCCTGAGCGGCGCTATCGGCGACCACGGCATAGCCGTGATGAGCCAGCGCGAGGGTTTGAGGTTCTCTGTTCCCGTCAAGAGCGACTGTGCCCCGCTCAATGGGCTGGTGTCGGAGATGCTGGAAGCTTCGTCACGAATTCACTGTCTCCGTGACCCAACCCGTGGCGGCCTGGCCACTTCCCTCAACGAGTTCGCCCGGCAGTCCAAGGTAGGCATCAGGATAGAGGAAGAAAAGATACCGGTGCATGATGGTGTGCGCGCCGCCTGCGAGCTCCTCGGCTTCGACCCGCTCTATATTGCCAACGAAGGCAAGCTGGTGGCCATAGTTGCATCGGATGATGCCGACAAGGTTCTGGACAGAATGAAGCGGAATTCCTATGGCGCAGATGCCTGTATCATCGGTGAGGTGACGGACGAGCGTAGGGGCAGGGTGATAATGAAAACCAGGCTGGGAGCCTCCCGCATCGTCGACATGCTTAGCGGAGAACTATTGCCTAGAATATGTTAGGCGGGAGAGCGCTTGGGCCACGTCGGAGAATGCCCGGTGTGGTTCCTGAACGTGCTGTGACCGGTGTACTTGCATTGACGGCTACGAAGCTGTACAATGTGCGATTGGCAGGCTCAAGAGGTCAAATGGCAAAAGGAGAGGCCCAGTGACACCCGACGGTGCAAAGGCAGACGGGTACCTGCGCCGGACGTTCACTATCAATCGCCAGTTCAGCTAGCCAAACCACTCTTTTGTCACTTTGACTGTGCCTGAGCGCACGTTGGCACCTAGCGCCGACAGTCAGCTTGCCAAGTGAGCAATGGCCCAGAAGGGAGGCCCCATGGCAAAAGCAAAGGTTCAAGAGTATCCGGTGGTCTGGATACAGACCGGTAGCTGCACCGGATGTTCCGTTTCAGTCCTCAATTCAGTCAGCCCTACCATCAAGAATGTTCTTATCGATGAAGTCATCCCCGGCAAACACGTGAACTTGAAATTCCAGGCAACCGTAATGGCGGGGCAGGGACAAGCCGTACTGGATGTGCTCGAAGAGGTCCCCAAGACAAACAAAGGCGGCTATATTCTGGTGGTTGAAGGCGCCATACCCACCAAAGACGGTGGCATCTACGGGACCATGGGCGAGAAAGATGGCAAACCGGTGCCCATGGCGTCTCGGGTTGAAGCCCTGGCCAAAGATGCTCTGGCAATCATCGCCCTGGGTACCTGCGCTGCCTTCGGGGGCATACCTGCTGGCAAACCTAACCCCGGTGGCTATGTCGGTACCGACGAGTTTTTGAAGTCCCGCGGTGTGGACAAGCCGCTAATCAACGTCCCCGGTTGCCCACCCCACCCCGACTGGTTCGTAGGTACTGTTGCCTCGGTGTTACTCCTGGGTCTACCCAAGCCGGAGGAGCTGGATGAGCACAAACGCCCCAAGGTTTTCTACGGCAAGCTAATCCACGAGAACTGCCCCCGACGAGCCTATTTCGACGAGGGCAAATTTGCCAAGAAGTTCGGCGAGCCAGGCTGTCTTAACGAGCTAGGATGTAAGGGGCCCGTTACCTACGCCGATTGCCCCTTGAGGATGTGGAATCACGGTGTAAACTGGTGTATTGGCGCCGGTTCACCTTGCATCGGCTGCGTTGAGCCCGGGTTCCCCGATCTGATGGCGCCCCTTTATCAGAAACTGACCGATGCCAACTTGCCGATGATAGGCAAACTCCAGTGAGAGGAGGCTGTTTAGCAGCCGCGCTTTTTATCATTCTGAGCCCTACGGGCGAAGAATCTCTGGTAGACTCTTCGCGGAGTTTATCCTGAGTGAGATCCTTCGGTCACTGCGCTCCCTCAGGATGACAAAAGAAGGAAGGGCTCCAACTGACAGTTTAGTGTTTATGAACAACACGAAGGAGAGGAGGCTTAAGAATTGGCCAAGATCATAGTCGATCCGATAACTCGCATTGAAGGACATCTCAAGATTGAAGTTACTACGGAGAACGGCGTCGTAAAAGAGGCGCAGAGCTCAGGGGTGCTCTTCAGGGGCATAGAACTTATCCTCCAGGGCAGGGACCCCCGTGACGCCCAAAGATATACCCAGCGCATCTGCGGAGTCTGCCCCACCAGCCATTCTATAGCCGCTACCCTGAACCTGGATAGCGCCTTCGGTATTGCCGACAAGATACCAGACAATGGCCGAATCGTCCGCAACCTCATCCTTGGAGCGGCGCACATCGCCGACCACATTCTACATTTCTATCACCTGACAGCTCTGGATTACGTGGACGTCACCAAAGTTGCTGGCTACGATGGCAATGACCCAGCCCTGAACTCTGTAAAGGAGTTTATCCAGCGCGGTGAGCTGGCTCCGTTCGTCCCACGCTATGAAGGCGATTACCGCCTCAGCGACCAGATGAACATAGATGCGCTGGCACACTACGTCAAGGCGCTGGAGATGAGGAGCAAGGCTCAGGAGATGCTGAGCATCTTCGGCGGCAAGATGCCCCACAACATGGGCGTCATCCCCGGCGGAGTCACCGAGACTGTTACCGTGGATAAGGTAGCTTCCTTCCTGTGGAGGCTGAATGAGCTGAGGGACTTCATCAATAACGTCTACATTCCCGATGTCCTGGCGGTAGCTGAAGCCTATCCCGATTACTTCGAAATCGGTGCCGGCTGTGGTAACCTGCTTTCCTACGGAAGTTTTGACCTTGAGGGCGATAACCCTGACCTGACCAAGAGAAAAAGGCTCCTGAAGCAGGGAACGGTATCAACCGACCTCAAGCCCGGCTCCCTGGACACCAGCAAGATCCTGGAGTATGTGAAGCACTCGTGGTACGCTGATTCAAGCACCGGTAAGCAACCGACCCAGGGAATAACGGAGCCTCAACCCAACAAAGAAGGGGCCTACTCATGGGCCAAGGCGCCTCGCTATGACGGCAAAGTCTATGAGGTTGGACCTCTAGCCCGCGTAGCAGTTACCTATGCCAGCGGTGAGCCAACCGTAAAGGACCTGGTTGATTCTGTTCTCTCCAGATTTAAGGCTGGCCCTGAAGCCTTGTTCTCTGTCCTTGGCCGCCATGCTGCGCGCGCCCTCTATACCAAGTTCGTGGCTGATTCCATGCCCGGCTGGTTGCTCCAACTCAAGCCAGGAGAGCCAGCCTACGTAGACTATGATATCCCTGACGAAGCCACCGGAATGGGCCTGGTCGATGCCGCCAGAGGTGCTCTGGGGCACTGGATCGAGATAAAGGACAAGAGAATCGCCAACTATCACTGCGTGGTGCCTAGCACCTGGAACCTGGGGCCCAAAGACGACAACGGGCAGCCGGGACCTGTGGAACAAGCCTTGATTGGCACCAAGATAAGAGACGAAAGCAATCCTTTTGAGATCGGGCGCATTGTCCGTTCCTTCGACCCGTGTCTGGCTTGTGCCGTCCATCTCATTACACCTAAGGGGAACACTCTTGGGATATACAAAGTCTGTTGAAACCGAGATGTCCCGCAGAACTCAC
>JADHWZ010000118.1 GCA_016783225.1 Dehalococcoidia bacterium
TTTGAGGTCGCTTCAATTCCAACCACATGTAGTGCGGTCTTTTGAGGCCGCCTGGGTGGCTGATCGGCGAGGCGGTTAAAGATTAAAAGTTAAAAGCTAAAATGCAAAATGACAGGTGAAAATCCAAAAGTGCAGTGAGGAGTCGGACTTTGCCCAGAACAATATTTGCATTTTTATTTGTACCTTTGATTTTTGGTTTTTGATGTTTGCATTGGCTTTAGCCTCGCACTACATGCTGCTTTCGATAACAATAATTATGAGGCAATTCGATACCTTGCGAAAATTGCTGGGCCTGTATATACTTTTCTCAGTTTGTTTAAGGGAGGAAGCGATAGTGAAATCGCATATCTGCCGAATGAGAGCGGGCACAGTGTTGGTTACGTTGGCCGTGTTGATGATACTGGCCAGCGCTTGTGGTTCAGCGCCGGGGTCAGGGGGTAATCAACCGCCGGTAATCTCAAGCCTCGAAGCCAAGTACATAAATGTCTACCCTCGGGCTGCCTCCGAGATCAGATGCACTGTTTCAGACCCGGATGGCGACGAGGTGGACTTTAGTTGGTCGTGCACCGGCGGCGATTTGAGTGGCGCTGGTCCTGTTGTCACCTGGAGGGCGCCGAACAGCTACGGTGACTATCATGTTATGGTCATTGCAAAAGATAGCAACGGTGGAAGCGCTCAAGCTATTTTGACGCTGAGCGTGGTAGCCAGGCCAGCTTCGGGGGGTTGTTGTGGTCGATAACAGTTGAGGCAGCGGACGCAAGGCCAGTGTATTGGTCAGCTCTTTAGTCTGCGAGGCTAGACGCACAGTTGGAGGGGGTTTAAAATAAACATAATTGGAGATGTGGCATGGTAATCTCGGGGTTGTAAGGAGAATGGGCAAATGACGAGAGGAGTAGTTAGGATTGTAGCTGTAGCTTTGATGCTAGTATTGACCGTGTGCTTGGTTGGATGCGCCGAGACCCACGAACAGGGCGGTAGCCTGCCAGGTGAGGAACTGCAAATCCTCAGCCATAGTATGACTACACACCAGTTTACCGGAGGCATGCCTGAAAGCACAGCCGTGGTTAAGGGCAGAGCCCAGAATGTTAGCAGCGTCATCATCAATGTTGCTACGATAGCGGTCAATTTCTACGATAAGGACGGGAATCTCATAGATACTGCATCAGCTAGCAGGCAGGGTCTCGGTCCGGGTGAAGTATGGGATTTCAATGTCAAATTCATTGGCCCTGATTCCTGGAAGAGCGTAGACTATGACATCGCGGCCAGCACGAACTGATGGTCTGTGGGAGTGCCTGGTCGCTTCACCGACAGTTCTTCGGAGGGACCAAAGATGAATGATGAATTGCCGTAGCGTTGGGAAGCGTGCGGTAGCGATATCCTCGGCGGCAAAATGTGTTGTCGACAGTTTCAGGTTGGTGTATAATTTTATTGGAAGGAGGTAAAAAATGAGAATAGGTCTTTTTAGGCGTAGTTTGGGCACAGTCCTGGTTGTGTTGGCCATAGTGGCCATGCTGGGCAGCGCTTGTGGTCCAGGCGAGGCACCATCGGCACCACCGCCACCGCCGACCACGGGTGGTAATCAGCCGCCGGTAATCTCGAGCCTGGCGGCGGCGGAGATGGCCGTCTATCCTAATGGTAACACGGAGATTCAGTGCGTCGCCTCGGACGCCGACGGCGACCAGATTAACTTCAAGTGGGCATGTACTGGTGGCAGCTTCACCGGCGCTGGGCCTATCGTTACCTGGAAAGCCCCGGAGAATTACGGTACTTATGACGTGACAGTCGTCGTGGAAGATAGCAAAGGTGGTATGGCTCAGGCCAGCCTGACGATGACTGTGGGAGCTAACCAGCCTCCCCAGATTTCCAGCCTGGTTGCCAACCCATCAAATATCCTGTACGCGAACAGCACGACCATTACCTGCATTGCCAGTGACCCTGATGGTGATGTGGTCAGGTATAGCTGGTCGGCTAGCGAGGGCAGCATCAGCGGGGTAGGTGAGAAGGTCACCTGGGTGGCGCCCGGCAAGGCTGGAAATTTTACCATTGCGGTTATTGTCAGCGATGGTAAAGGCGGTGAGACGACAGGGAATGTCATGATTACTGTATCGGCGGTTACAAAAACGGTAACTATCCCGGTGATTGCTCAGGAAACTGGCACGGTAGATTCTAATGGAGATAAAGACAATTCTCGGACAATGACTGGAGATGATGCTGATAATACTGGCTATCGTGCTTTCTGGAGCTTTAACATCCAGAATCTGTGGGGAACTGAGATACAGAATGCTAACCTGAAGTTCACTACCAGGAATGTGGCTAATGACCCATTCTCACAGACCGTAGGGCTCAAGGGATTGCGGCTACAGGAGGCTAAGTACGGTGATAAGTTGCCTGACTTCGACCATATTGGCACAAAGCTGGACCATGCGCGTGCGGTTTCGACTAAAGCACCGACCGTGATAGATGTTACTCCGGAGATAAATCGTCTCGTCCAGGCGACTGCCAGTCGCTTTCAGGTAGAAGCTCTGTTTATGCTTAAAACTAACGGCAATGGCGTTGCTGAATGGATTGAGTGGTCAGAAGTTGTTCTGGAGGTTACTTACTCAGAGAAGTAATGCTGACCGGTTTTTGCAGCCAATTGTATAAGGCGACCCTAAGGTCGCCTTATATTTTGTGGTCAGTTCTCAGATATCGTCGCCTACAAGGGAACTGGCTGATACGTGGGGTGGACTTCCCTACTGGACTGAAAAGGGCACGCTGAGTTGTTCCTTACCATCAATATACAGGACCACCTTGTAGTTCCCCCTAGGCCATCCTGTATCAGGGGCAGTCATTGAGAAGTAAACGTAACGTGTGCCGTCGGCAGTCACACTAGAGTCAGTAATCAGGGCATTCGTCGCGTCAGCCTCCCCCTGTATGTATACCCATTCTGCCTTTATCTCAGTGTCAGGCGGGGCATTGGATAGGATGGCTGAGCAGTAAATCTCCGGGGTGCCAGGAGCAAAAACACCGGTGGCGTGAAACTGGTCCTGGCTGGCGGGCTGGGCTGCACCGGAGTAATTGGGGTGGCTGCTGGTTCGGTGTGGCTGACAGGTGGCCCGGTAGCAGCTTGGGCTGATGGCTTGACAGAGGCCTGGGTTGGTGGTTTCACCTGGCGTAGGGGTGCCCCGCACTTACGGCAAAACTTGGCAGTATCCGCATTTTCAGCGCCACACTTGGAACAGAACATCTCACTCCCCGCCCCGGCCGTTTAATGTCGCTGCCTATTCTCTTTGGTTGATAAGATGGAATCGCGCTCTTTCGTTAAACATTAGCAGACAGGATAGACTCTGTCAAGGTGTCTGTGCTCGTTCATATGATTGGAGACTGAAACACAACAGACACAATCCGGTAGCTAGGTGGGTGACTGCCGTTTCGCTTTCCAAAACCCTCTGATAACTCAATTTGAATGTGAGGTGGTGGAGGATTGGGGGTATAATGGGGTTCACGTCATTCATTCCGACTTTCTGTTGGCACTGGAGCTCTACCCGGTAGTCGTTATTATGCCGACTGAAGGCAATCCCAAACTAGACCCTTCTGTATGGCAGCAACTCATTGAGCGGCACAAGGCCAAAAGTCTACGCAGCTTGGTCAAGAGATATGGAGTATTCTGCCAGGCAGTGAGAAGAGCTGTACACAGTGCCCAATTGAGTTAATCTGGTATAATGTGAATGTAACTGATATTGGGCCAGTGCTCTGACTGAGTAGGCACTGAAAAAATGGGGAATGAAGTATGCAGCATGAGCGTGCCAAGGCATATGAAGTCGCAATAGCCGATGACATCATGGAGGCCGAAGAGGAAATGGCACAGTATGCCTTGGATAGTGTTGAACTGGGTCAGTGGGTTGCGGCAATCCGCCAGAAGTTCATCGTCGATGGCTTCTTTGAACAGTGGTACGGCGCCGACGGGAGACACGGCAGAGTGAGGCAGCGGAAGGAGAAGACCAATTACCTTTTCAGGGACGAAAGAGCGGCCTTCCTCTTTTGGCTGCGCTTTGATGTGAATGGCCATTCTGAGGCGCTATGGCACGAAACTGGCAAAATCCTCAGGCTGTTCGATATGGATTTCTCGGAGTATCTGTCCAAGCTAGTGTTCCCCTTCTATTCAGAGCGACAGCCAGAGTTGGTGTTTGAACTCGTTGGCAGGAGCAGGGTCGGGTTTCCCGGAGTGTTCCCTTTTCTCGCCCCACCCCCCTGGTTCGAGCTTCTGAACTACGCTGTCTTTAACATGCCGCTCCTTCGTCTGCCTGTATACAAAGTGGACTTTACCAAGGATTATGAAGTAACTGGGGTCAGCTTCCTAAGTCCAACTATAGGTGAGGAGACCCGAGGCTGGATCTTACAGCAAGTGGGTACTGCGTATCAGAAGCTGGCAACACAACGCAAGGAATATGGACAGCCTTTGGAATGGTACCTGCTTCATAGACTAAGTCATGAGTGGGGTATTAGGCCCATTGCTAGAGAGTACGGTCGGCCACATAGCACGGTGGAGAGTGCCATATATCGGGTGGCCGCCAGGATACTTGATGAGGATAAGGGGATGGATTATTTCTTTGCAGCTCCTACCATTGGCCTAAGTGAATTGGACCTATTGGAGATTCTGGAGAGAGCTGATTTCTCCGCAGTTTGCTCAAAGCCAAGCGGTCTCGGTCACGATCCTCCGAGCTTCGTACTGGATGTGCTACTCTGTAAGAATATGCTTGATGTCATTCAAGACCTCGACAATACTGACGGCTTCTCCCGGCTCGGCATCTGTCCGATGCCTGGGGGTTTTTTGCGACATTTCGTACACCGAAAATAGCCACATAAACGCAGAACCATAGATTATCCACGCAAAAGGGGCTACCCTGTAGATTGGGGGTAGCCCCTTTCCTTTTACAGAACCTTCCCCCAGGCAGGATCAAATATGAGGATGAGAATATGGCAACAATGAGTAGCACGACCTACCGCACCAGCGACCTCTATGTAGCAGCCTGGCTTCTCGCGAACGCGTTTCATTTGGAAGACGTTGACTATGCGGACCGCCGGCGCTGTGCTTTCATATTTCACGATGGGGCCGATCGGCCACAGTTGGTCCGCGAGTTCTTGCAAGGGTCAGCAACAGGGAACGTGGCCGATTTTGTGTATTACCTCCGCAAGGCAAAAAGACTGCTTTACTCGTGCGAGCAATAGGGATAGAAGAGGCAAAGGAGAATGGCTGAGAAGCACGGCAAGCGGAGTGAAAGATGCCTGAGAGTGAGTGTACGTCATGTCTCAACTTCTAATGAGGAGCAGAGACTGTGTCGTGCATTCAAGATTGTGCTAAACGCACTAGCAAAACACACTGCCCAATCAGCACAGCAGACAAATACTAGAAAGGACAACCCGGTCAGCAAAAGTGAAAAGGAGGCATCACTCTATCAGGTTTCTAGCAACGACACTCCACCGGGAGGTGACGCCGGAGGTGACCCGTATGGGTAATGATGTAACGCAGAATGCCCGTTGGATGGCCCCTTATGGCTGCCTCGATGCTGCACTTCACTACCTCAACAAAGGATATTCGGTTATCGCCACTGAGCCCCAAGGCAAGCGCCCACTGGGACCTTGGACTACGTTCCAGAAACGCCTACCCACCAAGGCTGAGGTGCGTGCTATGTGGCAAAAACAGCCTGACGCCAATGTGGCAATTGTCACCGGTGCGATTTCCGGCATCTTTGCTCTCGACACCGATGGCGCCGCAGCCGACAACCAAATCCACAAATTAGGTGGCATCCCCACAACCCCAACTAGCCGGACGGCCAAAGGGCGCCACTATATCTTCCAGCATCCAGGCTTTCATGTGTCTAACCGTGTCCACCTATATGAAGGTGTCGATATACGCGGTGATGGTGGCTATATTGTGGTACCGCCTAGTATCCATCCAACCGGTATTCAGTATACTTGGGACATTAGTCTTGAGGATGCAACTCCGGCCAAGCCACCCTCCTGGCTGCTAGAAACCTTAAGCTATCATGAAGAACCCCAACCCGCTACTGACAGCAAGCCACCTGACTGGGTAATGCAGGCCTTGCAAGGTGTGGCAGAAGGTGAAAGGGACGATACTTGCCACCGCCTCGCTTGTCACTATCTGGCCAAGGGAATATGTCCCGAAGAGGTTGCCCTTCTATTGTTGAGATGGAATGAAAGGAACCACCCACCGATGGGGAAACTCAAAGGCGACCTCTCTCCAGAGGAATTCGTAAAACAAAAAATCGAGTCTGCAAGGAGCTTTCTGGAAGAAAGCTCTTACGCCGTGGAACTCCAGCAGAAGCTGAAGTCAATAGCATCTCTCAACCTAGCCTCGGAGCGAGAGTTGAAGCTCAAAGAACTGTCTACCGAGATGGATATTCCCATAAAGGCATTGCGGAAGGACCTGGCAACGGTCAGCGCAAGCACGAAATATACCGTTGGTGAGGCACCGGAAGAATCGTTCACTCATGAAGAACTGATGAAGGGAAGG
>JADHWZ010000119.1 GCA_016783225.1 Dehalococcoidia bacterium
AGCAGCCTCTAAGTCCCCTGTGTTATCACCAGAACGTAGATCTCCTTGTGCGCTTTGTCTTTCCCTCCAGGACCGGAAACCTCCAGGGAGACCAGGTATCCCCCTCCTTCGCTGTAAACGTGAGATGGGTTCATTTGCACGCTCGTGTTTCCATCGCCGAAATCCCAGGAGTAAGTGGTGATATCGCCGGTAGACAGGCTAGTGAAGCAAATGGTTTCCTCTTCCACACTTACGCTGAAGTTGGCCTGTGGGGCTGCTAGGTCGTCGCTTCTGGCTACCGCCCAGTCCTTTATTTCTATCTTGCCCGGCCCTTCAGTTTGCTTAAGCTCGAATTCGCCCAACTCGCCCCCGGTGATGTCTCCATCCTCATTGACCGTCACCGTGAGCTCGGCCACATACTTCGTTTCTGTGTCATCCTCCAGTTCATAAGCGCCGACTACCTTATCTTGTGTTTCTGTAAAGACATTTTGACCTTCGACGTAACCCTTCACCTCTACATCCGCCTTACCGCCATCATCCTTGCCATAGAGGACGACATAGTATGTTTTCTCCCCTTCTTCCTCAGGGACCGGAACTACCATGAACTGGGGCTCTGCCTGTGCGCCGGTGGTGGTTGCCCGGGGGATTTGATTGACCACCACACCTGGTGGCAACACTCCGGCACTTCTTTCCTGAGGCCAGTCGACAACCAGTGCCCAGGCAGGACCCTCGATGGTGACCTCCAGCCTGTTCTTCGGCGGAGGGACGGGCTCCGGATCTTCCGGTGCTTGACCCATCTCGATTAAACTTTGCATAAAGGCCTCTATTATTTGTGTTACCCCTTGGGCAGTAACCACTATAGTTCCTTCAAAGCAAGCCGCTATGGTATCGCCGATCCGTTCCACCACGGTCTCTACGAGGGTGCCCCGCACTACCGCCCCCGCTGAGGGAGTTTCCAACTCAAAGTCAGTGAGGGGGCCGACCAGTTTCTTTATGCCACTCCAGGTCCTGCCTACCTCTTGCCATACCGTTATAGCGGTGTCGGTCAGCTCCTTGATAGAGATCTCGGTGTTTGGCTCGAGTTCCACCGTACTCCCATCTTCGAAGGTAACCAGAGCCCAGGAATCATTCCCGGTCCTAACGCTGTCTCCTTCTTCAATGATGACTGTTCCAGTGATCTTTTCCTCAGATAGATAAACCTGGTCTCCAGATAGAACAGTGAGAGTACTGGCTCCAGCCAAGGCCGGCTCTGGAGGCGATACCCTTTCCTTGACAACCAGGCCTATCACAGCAAGCAGCAAGACTGCTACTCCTATTAGGATCACCTTCTTTACCATAATGCCCTCCTGCCAGGCTATTTCAAGGGTTTCTCATACTGTACAGCATGGCCCCTGTTTTTGCCCCCCAAACGGTAACAGGATCTTACCCGAAAAGCTCCCCCTCCACTTCCAAAACGGCGCTCTTTGAGAACGAAATATAGGCTATGTTAAACTAGGTAGGGGTAGTTGTCAACAGTCCGGTTTACACCATGGAATTTCCCAAAGTTGTCATAACCTCGGAGTTGCTCGGGCCGCCGCTCTTTGAGCCGGACGTCCACGCTGTAGAGTACAGGGAGGATCCTCTGACACGCGTGCCTTGCCGCATAAATGTTAGAAGGGCGAAAAGACACAGGGAGAGCGCTGCCAAATTTGATGTGAGCGAAATAGCCGGTAATCCGCAGGACTGTCCCTTCTGCCTTCAGAATGTTGAACAGGGTACGCCTTTGTTCCCAGCAGGCCTTTGCCCCGAGGGCAGGATTAAGAGGGGCGAGTGCTATCTATTTCCCAATCTTTTTCCCCTGGCTGAGTATCATGCTGCCGCAACATTAACGTCCAGGCATTTTCTGGACCTGGACCAATTTCAGATCGAGATGATAATTGACAATATGATAGCAACCAGACAATATCTGGCGGCGGTCTACCACCGGAACAAAGAAGCCAGATACCCAATATACTTATGGAACCATCTAGCGCCTAGTGCAGCCAGTATGATTCATCCCCACACCCAGATACTGGTGGATAGAAGACCTACCCCATACCAGCAAAGTCTTCTGGAGAGTAGCCGGGAGTACTTTGGCAAAACGGGAAGTAGTTTCTGGCAGGACATAGTTGAGGAAGAGAAAAGGAGAGGGGAAAGGTATATAGGGGAGAAGGATTCTGTAGCTGTTGTTGCTAGCTATGCGCCTCAAGGCAATCGAGAAATACAGGTCATATTCAGAGAAACAAGTAACTTGGTGGAGTTGAGTGAGCCAGAGATAGCTGACTTTGCCTGTTGCCTTGTCAAGTTGCTGCGCGGGTACAACCAAATGGGTGTTAACTCCTTTAACCTGTCTACCTTCTCGGCACCTCTGGGGGAAAGATTGGATTACTACTCTTTGCATGCTAAACTCATCTCGAGACCGGTATTGCAGCCCTTTTATCGCAACGACACCGGTATTCTGGAAAGATTCCATCATGAAGCTGACATCGAGGTGGAACCGGAGGGCGTTGCGGAGACAATGAGAGTCTTCTTTGAAGACAAGGTGTAAGTGTACCAGCCGGACTGAACCGGTGCATGTCTTTGAACATGTTGAGATGGTTCCCCAGGGGTCATGAATTTGAGGAGGGGTCCCCAACAGAGGGGTCTTAGCCGTTGAACATGAGGGTATATCGAATAGGCTTTGGGAGAAATCTACGAAGAACGAGGCGTGAACGTGTGCTTGGATGGCTAATTTGGCCTGCGGCCATATTAGCCATCCCTGTGATCCTTGTTCTTGCCGTGCTTCTGGTGACGTTTTTGTTGGTTCTTTCCCTGCCCATTCTCTTTAGACTCTGGAGAGCCTTTAGGCGATTGAGAAAGGCCAGCAAAGACGAAGTTGAAGTCATTGAAGCTGAGTACTGGGTCAGGGGCGAAGACGACAAAAGATAGTCGACCACATAAAGCTATGAATGTAGGGAATGAAGTCTGCGGTGGTCTCTATATTGGAGGAGGCTTACATGGATGATGAAAGAGAGAGGCTTAGGATCCTGTTGAGTCACTGGGTGGAACATAATGATGGGCACGCTAAGGAATTCAGGGAGTGGGCGCAGAAAGCCGGGAAGTTGGGGCAAACTATGGTTTGTGAAGATATAGTGCAGGCAGCTCGACAGATGGAGAAGGCGAATGGATTCTTGCTTGCAGCCTTGGGAAGGCTAAAGGAGGGATAAATGTGTCTGGCGAAGGCGTTTTTGAAGGTGAGTGGTGAAAGGGAACTTGTTCTCGAAGACGTGGCGTTCATAGAGATCGACAACAAGACTTTGCGCTTGTCGACAATCTTTGGCGAGCAAAAGGAGATACAGGGGGTCATCAAGGAAGTCAATTTCGAGAATTCGAGCGTCATTCTTGAAAGACCAAGCTGACCAGCCTGGGAAACGAGTTGCGTTTGGAGCCTAGTTGTTACCCTTGAAAGAGACCTCGGGTAGAGAACACAACTTTGATGCTGCCCCGAGGCACTTAGGTATTCTCGGCCGTTGTGTCTCCTGCGGTAGTTGACCATTCCCGGTTTGCGACTTGGAGGCAAAAACGTATTGCGTCAAACGAAACTGTTACCAAGGTGTCGGCTGTTCCCAGGTCTGGGTTGCCACATCTTGGCGGAGGACGCCTGCTGACTAGGAGGTTCGTGCTTTACTCTGTCTGACTCTCCGCTTCCAACCCAAAGCCACCAGCAGATCCCCAACAGGAATCTCCTGCTTGGCCTCATGACGCAGAGAAAGACCGGGGTTCACCCTATATACGTTCTTTCTCCCCTTCTTTCTCCGAGTGATATAGCCCTCGGCATCGAGATCAGCAATGATCCTACGCACCGCACGCTCGGTGACTCCAACCTCCGCGGCGATCTCCGTCGCCGTACTGCTGGGATGCATAATGATGCGACTTAGCACCAGGCCATGGTTAGTAATGAATGTCCAGTTTGGCATAGTCTGAGATGCCTCCCTCCGCTATATCTTGACAAGCCCAAGTTTTGGTGCTAATGTTTCAGTGAAAGTTGTGCCATGCTTTCTATATCATGATTAGCTTATCAGCCCTGATGTGCACAATATAACATAGGCCTCGAGTAATTGCAAGTGCTGACAAGTGAAGGGAGAAAGGTTAGCATAATGGAAAGACAGAGACTTCTCGTCATAGGCGACGACGCTGTTCTGATCCGTTTGCTGGAACGCAATCTCGGCGCGAGAGGGTATGAAATAGTCAGTGTATGCCTGAGTGATCCAGACCTCGAGGCAGAGGTAGACAGCGGATTCCCCTTCGTTGCGGTTTTGGACATCACGATGCTATCGATGTATGGAATTGGTCTGTGCCTGCACCTCCGACGGCGCTACGAGATACCGACCATTCTGCTGAGCACCTGGGGAGCGGGGGAGGACCGGGTGAGGGGCCTAGGCCTGACCTCCGATGATTGCGTGACTACCCCGTCTGATGGCACAGAGTTGACTGCGTTGATTGAAGAGGCGTTTAAGCCGAGTCGGGCTTCCAGAGATCAATCGTGGGGTATCGCATCATGACGAGGGCCACCAGACGTAGAAGCAAGCGAACTGGAAGACAAAGCCGGATGGTACCTTCCAAATCAAAACAGGCTAATATTGACAAGTAGTGCGCAGTGGGCAAGAGGATTGGTTCGATGACAAGGGCTGCCTGGAGGCGCCCTTCTCCTTTTAGGTTCAACGAGAAGGGAGATGCTCAAAGTAGGCGAAACGGAGCGCTCAGGCTCAGACCGTGGCCTCTGGGCATAGGCTGCCGTGGCGAGATGCACAGCAAGGCTTCCATCGCTAAGCACGTGGCCAACCGAGAGGACTTAATGGTGTTGGCCATGACTCCTGCTCGACCAGGAGAAAGGGGGTTCGCAAAATGTACATGGTTCGCAAGAGCACCTATCACAAATTGATGCAGAAGTATGAGCAGGCCACCCGCGACCTCTCAAAGCTCTACGAGGAGAACGAGGAACTGAGAGAACGAATGGAAGAGTGGCGCAAGGAGATAGCCATGCATAAGCGTCAGTCTGAGACGGCTCTGCCAGAGAAGCTGGCTAACTCGCCGAGAGTAGAGCCGACAGGTCCCAAGCGAAGCAATCAAGCCAGAAGGTAGAGAACCGTGGTCTAGAGCGTTCCCACTCTGACTTCAGTTGCCAAGACATGAAGAGGACGGCCCGGCAGGAATTCTAATGAAATTATAATGTTAGACCTATTGACAAGGAGTCTGTTTCGACGTAAGGTATAAAACTGGTTAAGCATGATGGCCTATTCATGGCAGCGATGTCATGATTTGCGCCATGGCAGAAGCTTGGAAAGGAGTCAGTAACATTGGATACGGTGAAGGCAATGGCAAAAGGTCAAGTCTCAGGAGACTTGGAAAAGGAGCCTCCGGGCACAGGCTTGTTAGAAAGCGAGGTTGAAGAAGAACCTCCAGGTACGACAGCCACCTCGAGTCGCAAAAGGTTGTTCGCCCGTGTACCGGACGAAAGCTGGAACGACTGGAGATGGCATTTCAGAAACCGTATCACCACTGTTGAAGAATTGGCATCTTTCATTCCGCTGTCGGCCAAGGAGCAAGCTCGGCTCAGACTGGTAGTGACCAAGTTCCCCCTATCAGTGACTCCCTACTATCTCTGCCTTATCGACTCGGACGACCCTGATGACCCGGTCAGAAAGCAGGCAATACCCTCTTTTGATGAGATAGGGCTTGCCGGGACGGGCATGGAAGACCCGTTAGGGGAGAAAGAGGACTCCGTGGTACCCGGACTGGTTCACCGTTATCCTGATAGGGTGCTGATGGTGCTGACCGATATCTGTCCGGTGCTGTGCCGGCATTGCACTCGAAAAAGGGAATGGCGAAACGGCGGATGGGTACGTACTCCCAAAGAAGTCGAGGCGATGATACAATACATTGGGGAGAACCGGAACGTCAGAGACGTAATCATCTCCGGTGGGGATCCCCTGAGCCTTTCGACCCCACGCCTCGAAGAGGTTCTTTCCGGACTCCGGCAAATCAAGCACGTCGAGATCATTCGCCTCGGCACCAGGTTTCCGGTGGTGTTGCCCCAACGCATAGATGATGAACTATGCACCATGCTGTCGAAGTACGGGCCCATATGGCTTAACACCCAGTTCAACCACCATCGCGAGATAACGCCGGAATCAGCCTCGGCCTGCGATCGACTGCTGCGCAGTGGAGTCCCGGTAAGCAATCAGTCTGTGCTCCTGAGAGGGGTCAACGACACCGTTGAGTCTCAGATGAAGCTGTGTCACGGGCTCCTCAAGACAAAGGTACGCCCATACTATCTTTTCCAGTGTGACGAGGTGCTGGGAACGGAACACCTGCGCACGCCGGTGGAAACCGGACTGAAAATAGTTGAGCGAATGCGCGGGCACACCTCGGGGTTAGCAGTGCCCACTTTTGTTGTCGATCTGCCCCATGGTGGGGGAAAGGTTCCCTTGCAGCCA
>JADHWZ010000120.1 GCA_016783225.1 Dehalococcoidia bacterium
ATCTTTGCCGCCGGAGACTGCGTGGGACAAAGGCATCTCGTCACCGGAAAAGATGTCTATGTTCCCCGAGGGACTACGGCCAATAAGCAAGGAAGGATTGCTGGTGAGAACGCATCGGGCGGACAAGAAGTCTTTGAGGGCATCCTGGGCACAGCTGTTTCCAAGATCTTTGGTCTAACCGTCGCCCGCACCGGCTTAAGCTGTGCCGAAGCCTCTGCTGAAGGTTACGATTTTGTCACCTCTACTGTAGTCCATCCGTCTCATGCCCACACCTATCCAAGTCCCGAACCGGAGGATATCACTATCAAGTTGATAGCAGAAAGGCCAACAGGCAAGCTCCTCGGTGCTCAGATGATAGGCAGGATAGGCGTGGCCAAGCGCATAGACGTGTTCGCAGCCGCTCTACACGGGGGCATGGCTGTTGAGGAAATATCAAGGTTGGATTTGAGCTATTCTCCACCCTTCGCACCTGTCTGGGACCCAATTCTCGTAGCCGCAAACATAACATCGAGAAGACTGGAGGGTTAACCGGTAGCAGAGCCTGTGCGAAACCCCTCCTCATTTTGAGCCTTGGCTTGGTACAATACAAGGGTCGAGAAAATGAAGAAGCTAACAGTCTGCGGGAAAGGCGGCAGCGGCAAAAGCACCATAGTAGCCCTGCTGGCACAGGTAATATCCCGCAGGGGCTATCGGGTGCTAGTGGTAGACTCCGATGAATCCAACTCGGGATTGCACAGGCTGCTCGGCTTTGACAGCGGTCCGCGCCCTCTCATGGACCTTGTTGGAGGCAAGAGAGGTGTGAAACAGAAGATGGGCCCAAAGTTGTCCGATGGAGAGTCAACTCCAGAGACGAGACTTCTGGCTCAGGATGAGATCAGGGTGACAGACATTCCATCCGAGTATATGCTTAGCAGAGGCGGCGTTGGCCTGGTGAGCATAGGAAAAATACTTCAATCGCTGGAAGGCTGCGCCTGCCCCATGGGGGTATTGAGCCGTGAGTTCCTGAAGAAGCTACACCTGAAGGACAACGAGGTGACAGTTGTGGATATGGAGGCGGGTGTGGAGCATTTCGGCAGGGGTGTCGAGACCAGTACAGACAGTGTACTCATCGTGGTTGAGCCCTGTTTCGAGTCCCTGGAGCTCGCGGAAAAGATGAACAATTTCGCCACCGGAGTTGGCATTGACAATACATGGGCCATCCTCAACAAGATCACTTCAGAGGATTTAGCCTCCCGGCTGGAGGCACAGTTGAGCAAGAGAAACGTGCGGGTGTTGGGCGCCATTCACTACGACCCAGACGTTTTTGACGCTTGCCTCGAAGGATACCCAGTACCTGCTGGCAAGGCAGTAGAGGACATGGAAGAACTCGTGGGGAATCTGCTGACAGGCAAGGCTTTCCAGAAACAGAAGGGTAATTAAGGAGAGGAGTTATGTGCATAGCCACCGTATATGTCGACGATGCTGGTCAACTGAAAAAGGCGATGGAGGATGTAGTATCGGTCGATTGCGATAGCCGCGGTGTCTTGCTGACGACCATTTTGGGTGACGAGATGCGGCTCACTGCCAGAATACAGCATATCGATTTCCTCAAACACTCGGTTACGGTCAAGTCCAGCCCGTCCGGACGAAAAGACATCTCCGGCCACAATTGAGTCTCAGCCAGGAGTAGACAATGACAAAACACGAAGTCATCATAATCGGTGGTGGGCCGGCAGGTCTCACTGCGGGTCTATATACGTCCCGAGCCGGCCTCAAGACGCTGCTCGCCGAGCGTGGCATCTTTGGAGGCCAGACCGTGAATGCACAGCGAGTGGACAATTATCCCGGCTTCCCCGAAGGCATCTCCGGCTTCGAGTTAGGAGAGCTTATGCACCAGCAGGCTATCAAGTATGGGTTGGAAACCATCACCGCTGAGGTTACGGGGCTTGAGCAAGGACATGTCTACCGCGTCCTTGCCTCTGATGGCAGTTTTGAATCAGCGGTGGTGATTGTAGCCGCTGGCTCGGAGCATGTCAGGCTGGGCGTTGCCGGTGAGGAAAGGCTCCTGGGCCGAGGCGTATCCTATTGTGCCACCTGCGACGGCTTCCTTTTCCGTGACCGTGACGTGGCGGTCGTGGGAGGCGGCGATACAGCCATCACCGATGCTCTGGAGTTAAGCCAGCATGCCACAAAAGTCTACGTCATACATCGTCGCGACCAACTGAGGGCGGGGCAGGTTCTCCAGCGACAAGCGTTTGCGCAGTCCAAACTGGAGTTTGTCTGGGATACCGTAGTCGAAGATATCACCGGTGAAGGAGCAGTGAACGGGCTCAGGCTACGCAACGTGAAAACAGGTGAAACCTCCACGCTCCAGGTGGCCGGCGCCTTTGTTGCCATAGGACTTCAGCCCAATAGTCGATGCTTCGCCAAAATCGTGGACCTCGACGAAACAGGGCACATCATAACTGACGAGTTGATGGCTACTTCCGCCCCTGGCATCTTCGCCGTCGGTGACATACGTAGGAATTCAGCTCGCCAGGTGGCGACCGCAGTGGGCGACGGTGCCACAGCCGCTACGTCTGCTTTCAAATACCTTCAAGAGAGACACTAGCCCCCTTTTCACTCCCCAATTAGCGCCGCAGATAAGGTAGCCGCAGCAAGATTCGACCCCGCAGCCAACCGAAGCAGTACTCTCTCTAGCTCCCCTCTAGTTCTGCCCGTAACCTTCGGAGACGATTTACAGGCCGTCCCCGCCAGTGTTTGAGCCTTATAGGCGCTAAGTGTTATGTCAACCACCTACCAGCGCACAAGCGCCTGCTTAATCCGCGCCTCCAGAGGTATTTTATTCTGACCTGTCCCCATGTATAATTGGAGTAGGAAGCTACAGCCACGGATAGTGTGACATCACAGGAACTGACAGCCGAGCCCTGACCCCAACCAGGCAAGAAAACGCGGTGGACGTCTCCGTACATAGCCGAAACCAACAAGACTCGAATCAAGAACGCGGTGAGATAGACTCGAAACCCATGAATGCGCTGACATTGCTGACACGCCTACAGGAAACGCGGGGCAATTCAATGGTTGGAACAGTACCCCAATCAATTCGGATACACCAAACTCGGTGCCCGGGTCCTGGGGCCAAGCCATAACTCAATTCTGTTTGATAACGAGGGAGGAAGCCAAATGGAAACCATACTGCAATGGGGCATTGATCTCATCATCACCATCCAGCAAATCCATGGGCCGGCCTTGGACAGTATCTTCCGCGCTATCACCTTCATGGGCGAGGAGGAATTCTACCTTGTTATCTTGCCGTTGCTCTTGTGGTGTGTAGACTTTGGGTTGGGGGCGCGTGTGGGCGCCCTGTTTTTGCTGTCGACCTCCTTCAACTTCGGTATCAAGGACCTGTGCCGCCAACCACGCCCCTTCGAACTCGACGCGAGCCTGAAGCTCGCCGATGCCGAAGGGTACGGGCTCCCCAGTGGCCACTCACAGTCAGCCGTTATCGTCTGGGGCAGCATTGCTGCCTGGGCACATAAGAACTGGGTTTGGGCGGTGGCTACCGTGCTGATGCTACTGATTGGCTTCTCCCGTATCTACTTAGGTGTGCACTTCCCTACAGATGTCCTTGCCGGCTGGGCAATCGGCACCGTCCTGCTGTGCCTCTGCCTGGCTGTACAATTGCGGGTTGAGGAGTGGTTGGCGAAGCTGAGGCTGCGCACACACATCCTGCTAGCGCTTGCAGTGCCTCTCCTTCTGCTTGCGATACATCCCACCAAGGACACCGTCACAGCGCTGGCACCGCTAGCCGGCATGGGAATAGGGCTGGCGTTGACGCACCGGTATATTTCCTTCAGCGCCCGCGGGCCTTGGTGGCAGCGCGCCCTGCGTTTCCTTCTCGGCGGCGCAATTGTCGCCGCCCTCTATCTGGGTCTCAAAATGGTGTTTCCCGGCGAGGAGTCACCGTTCTACCTGGCCTTCCGCTTCCTGCGTTACGGGGTTGTTGGCCTATGGACCACTTCAGGTGCGCCATGGCTCTTCCGGCTAGTGCGGCTGACGACAGAACCCGACGGGCACGCCTGACCACAGGTCACTACCAAGTCCTGTGAAATCCCCATTTCAACGCCACCCAGAAGAAACCTCGCAACACTTGATACGCTGGTTACGAATGAAGTAGCAGTCACCCGCCAAACGTATACTATGAAACACACTTTGACGGAAAGCTCCAGAGGTGTTATCATTGTCAACGGCCTGTCGCGGGCTGTGTCCCAACCACCCACACATATCCTGAAAGGAGTGACCAATGATCTCATTTAGCCCCAGTGAAGAGCAGCAGATGATCGTGAATATGGTGAAGCAGGTTGCCACGGATGAGTTCCGAAAGGTCTACAGGGAGGCCGACGAAAGCGGGGAGATTCCCGCCCATGTCGTGGACACTGCCTGGCAGATGGGCTTTATTTCTAGCGGCATCCCCGAAGAGCACAATGGGCTTGGGGGAGAGCATTCGGCCATCACAGGTTCTCTCATCGCTGAGGAACTTGCGTGGGGTGACCTCTCCATGGCGATGCATAGCCTCTGCCCCGCCCTGGTAGCCTACCCCATACTGGAAATGGGGACTGCAGAGCAGAAAAGCAAGTACCTGCCTGCTTTCTGCGGTGACAAGTACAAGCCAGCCACGGCTGCACTTATTGAACCGCGGTTTAATTTCGACCCCTGCGCCCTATCAACAACCGCCCGCCTCAATGGCAATGACTACGTCGTGGGCGGAGGCAAGTGCTACGTGCCCCTAGCGGCCGATGCCGACTTGTTGCTCGTCTACGCGGCCGAGAACGGGAGTACCCAAGGCTTCATCCTTGAGAAGGGCGCTTCAGGGCTCGAGATTGGTGAACGAGAGAAGAACATGGGAGTAAAAGCTCTACCTACCTACGAAGTCACCCTGAAGGACTGCCGCATACCCAGGGAAAACCGCCTGGGCGGTGAAGATGGGTGCGATTTCAACCGCATCATGACCTGCTCGCGCGTAGCCCTCTCAGCAATGGCTGTAGGAGTAGCCAGGGCAGCCTTTGAGTACTCGCGAGACTATGCCAAAGAGCGTGTCGCTTTCGGCGAGCCCATTGCGTCTCGCCAGACTATCGCCTTCATGTTGGCGGAAATGGCTATCGAGGTTGACGCCATGAGGCTAATGACATGGGAAGCCGCCTGGAAACTGGACCGAAAGGAAGATGCAACCAAAGAGGCTTCCCTGGTGAAAACGTACGCTGATGATATGGTGTTAATGGTAACAGACCGCGGTGTCCAGATCCTGGGCGGACATGGTTACATTCGCGAGCATCCAGTCGAACTGTGGCTGAGGAACGGTCGCGGATTCGCCACCTTTGACGGTATGGCTATCGTATAGCAGGAGGTATGACATCATGATCGATTTCGAACTCTCACCCGAGGAAAAAGGCGCGGTAGAAGCGGCTCACAAGACTGCGGAGGAGCTCTTTCGACCTATAGCTCGTTACTACGACGAACACGAGCACGAGAGCCCACAAGAACTCATTGACACGATGTGGGAGAGAAGAGGCGAAGGAGGTGCGAACGCCTTAGGCGTAGTGGGAGCACTTAGGGTCGAGGAGCTGTGCTGGGGTGATGCAGGACTTATGAATTGCATTGCCGGGCCTGGTCTGGGAGGTGCGGCAGTTTTCACGTCAGGAACACAGGAGCAGATGGGACGCTTCCTTAAGCGCTTCGGTGAGGGCAAGCCCGCGTGGGGTGCCATGGCCATGACAGAATCCGGTTGCGGCTCAGACACCTCAGCCATCACCACTACCGCGGTGCGCGATGGTGAAGAATGGGTGCTTAACGGTGAGAAGATCTTCGTAACCTCCGGCAAGAGAGCCCTAGAGGATTCGGATGGCTTCGTGGTGGTTTGGGCAACGGTGGACAAATCGGCAGGGCGGGCTGGCATGAAGTCATTTGTTGTAGAAGCAGGAACTCCGGGGATGCGGGTGGAGAAGCTGGAGAAGAAGCTGGGAATCAGAGCTAGCGACACTGCTACCATCGTTTTTGAGGATTGCCACATCCCTTATGAAAACATACTGGGTAGCCCTGAAGTCAGAAAGTTAGACAAGACCAAGACCGCTGGCTTTCAGAAGGCAATGGCCACTTTCGACGCCACTCGACCCATTATAGGTGCCATGGCCATCGGTGTAGGACGCGCTGCGCTGGATTTCGTCAAGGAAGCCTTGGAGAAGGAAGGCGTCGAAATACGCTACGGCGTACCGCGCCAAAAGCTAACCGCCCTGGAGCGGGATGTCATGGACATGGAAGCCAACTACAAGGCAGCCAAACTCCTGACGATGCGGGCAGTGTGGATGATGAGTCAGGGCAAACCCAACAATCTGGAAGCCTCAATGTGCAAGGCGAAAGCCGGACTCGCAGTCACCAAGATTACCCAAAAGGCGGTCGAGTTGATGGGGCCGCTCGGCTACTC
>JADHWZ010000121.1 GCA_016783225.1 Dehalococcoidia bacterium
GAGCTGCGGGGTTAGTCGCTAAGTGTCCGTCCTCAAAGCAGAAGGTGAAGAAGCTCCTGGCCGCCCAGATAACAGCGTTGGTGTTGGCAGATTGCTTTCCTTGGTGAATAAGGCTTGTTAGGTAGTTTGAGATGTCAGCCTGGGTCGGACTGGGGTAGCGCTTGAGCAACTCCAGGATCTGGCGGCTGTAGGCCCTGATGGTCCATGGACTTTTGCCTTCCTGGACAAGGCGCTCTAGCCAAGGATTAACAAATTGGGCCACTTCGAGTCCGTCGTTATAGGCTTCAGGGTTGGCGGCCTTCTGAAGCTGCAATAGCTTGAAGACGAGTTCCCTGACTAGCCTGTGGTTTGCAGGCGTTAGCTTGTCGATGTGCCCTGCAAGATCGGAAGTCATGGTTCATCCCATTAGCGGGTTGAGTGAGCAGTCCTCGGAAGCGGTGGACATTATCAGCAGTTGCGGGGGATGATTCGTCATGTGTCATCCTCCGGTTCGGCGATGTTGGTGGGGGTGATGTGGTGATTTGCCAGGTATCCGAAAAAGCTCGTGAGTGCGCTGAATGTTGTGGCGCTGGTGTCTGGGTTTTGGCTCAGGGTGGAGAGGTGTGCCAGTGCTGTTTGGATATGTGCTCGGGTGGGGTTAGGATAGGTGGCGAGGAAGTCGGAGACGATTAGGGAATAGCGCTTTATGATGTGGGGGCCGTGGCCAGTGTCGGCCAGGTGTTGGCACCACGGGTTGACGTAAGTTTGGTAGATGCAGGGGGTGGGCTGGTGGTCAGGGATGGTGATACCTTCGGACTGGGCGAGGGCGAAAATGAACTCTCGCATGAGGCGCTGGTGGGATGGGGATAGTGTATTGAAGACTTCAAATACTTCAGGGGCCATGCTTCACCTGCCTGGTGGGGAGTTTGCACGGTGGTTGTGCTGGTCGGCGCGGAAGGTCGAGGCGTTGGATGAGCTCCCTGGCGAGGCGCTGGTTGGAGGGGCTGAGTTGGTTGAGTATGTCGAGGATGTTTTGATTCATAACCGAGTCATCGTAGCATATGTCCTGAGATATCCCAGTCTCAGGACGTGCATCGGCAGGCGACGTAGGGTTTGTGTCTGCCTGGGGAGGCGCTGGTTGGATGGGCTCAGGCGCGAGAGTAGGGTAAGCAGCTCGTTGTTCATAGTGTCCCCCACCTGTGGCATTGTAAGAGGGGGATGGCTGTGGTGGTATGGCGCTTTTGTCATTGCCACATTCCGGGTGAAGTCTGGCAGGGCCTTGCGTAGCGATGTAGCGGGCGGGCTTGGGGTCGGGATGTCCCTGTGGGGGGTCTGGTTGGGCTGGTCGGCGCGGAAGGTCGAGGCGCTGGTTGGATGGGCTGAAGCGGTTGAGTAGGCCTAGGATGTGTTGGTTGATAACCGATTCCTCGAAGCAAACCTCCTGACTTTGAGAGAAGTCAGGAGGTGTATCGAGGTGTGCAGGCTTATGGAGAAGTAGCGACATGCCTGGGGAGGTGCTGTGCCCAGGCGGTTGGTCACACCAGGCGTTTGGTGAGCAGTGGGGTTGGTTCTGCATCTGAGCTGTCGGGTGCACGGTTATTGCTGACTCCTGATTTCGGGAGAAATCAAGAGGTGTATCGGGTTGCGAGGTAGGGTTGGTGTCTCCCTGGCGGGGTGCTGGTTGGGCTGGCAGCGACATGCCTGGCGAGGTGCTGTGCCTCGGCGGTTCGTCACGCCAGGCGTTTGGTGAAGAGTGGGGTTGGTTGTCGATCTGAGCTGTTGGGTGTATGATTACTGATGAGCCCTGTGTTCTGGGGAACACAGGAGGTGTATCGGGTTGCGAGGTGTGGTCGGGGTCTCCGTGGGGGGCTTGGCCGTCGGCGCTATGGGGCATGAGATGGAGCTTACAGGTCTCTTCTGCCTGGCGCTTTGTGTGGAGCGCCGACGAACCTCGGTCGTGAATGTTGGATCTGCTACTATGAGCTGTAGGTACTTCCGTGCGCGACACCCTAATCTTGGCAGATACAGGGGTGCGCGAAGTGCTGCCTGAGATGGACTTCAGGGTACACCTTCGGGTAATAGACCTAAAGAAAACCTATGAAGTCCGGGTGCCAGTCCAAGCGCTTAAGGGGGTAAGCTTTCAAGTAGAGCGGGGGGAGTTTGTCGCCATTATGGGGCCCAGCGGCGCTGGAAAATCCACTTTGCTTCACCTGTTGGCTCTTCTAGATCCCCCCACGTCCGGGAAGATAGAAATCGATGGGTCAGACATCTCAACGCTATCTTACCATCAGAAGACTGCATTCAGACTGAGAGAACTTGGTTACGTATTTCAGGAATATGCTCTTCTACCAGAGCTCAATGCCCTAGAAAACGTTTACCTACCATTGATGTTGCTGGGGACTGGAAGAAAGGAATACGTAGAGACAGCTACAGGCCTTCTCCAAACGGTGGGACTTGGCCAGAGGCTTCATCATCTTGTCCATGAACTCTCGGGAGGTGAGCAGCAGAGAGTCGCCGTGGCCAGATCCCTGGTCAACAAACCCAAGGTCCTATTTGCAGATGAACCTTGTGCCAATCTCGATACCGAGAACAAGGTGATAGTCATGAGCCTGCTGCGCAGACTATGCAACGAGTTGAATCAGACAATCGTCATGGTTACTCACGAGATGGAAGAAAGGGAATACGCTGACAGAGTCGTTTGGATTAAGGATGGAATAGTTGAGAGGGAAGAGAAGACTAGCCGAAGAGTGCCATCTTGACATTTTCCAATCACCGTTGCAATTAACACCAAAGATGGGTAAGATGAGGCCGAAGACAGAAATGGAGCAAATCTGGGCGCCATGGCGCATACAATACATACTCGAAGCCGAAAAAGGCGGCTGCATTCTGTGTGAGAAACCAAGGGAAGACAAGGATGAGCCAAACCTCATCGTCTACCGGGGTGAAAGCAACTTCATTATGCTCAATGCCTTCCCGTACAACCCGGGGCATTTGATGGTAGCACCTTATCGCCATGTGGGACGCCTGGACGACCTGACTGACGCAGAATCTAGGGAGCACTTTGACGTAGTCAGGCTAAGCGTCAGGCTGCTGACCGAGGTAGTAAAGCCAGCAGGCTTCAATATCGGTATGAATCTGGGCAAGGTAGCTGGAGCTGGAATTGAGGATCACATTCACACCCACATAGTGCCTCGATGGCAAGGGGACACCAACTTCATGCCAGTGGTGTCCAACACCAGAGTTCTGCCACAGGCGTTAGCAGCAACTTACAGCAATCTGAAGGACGGTATGCGCCGCCTGCTCTAGTTGCCGTCAATCGTCGGCGCGGGGATAGGACCCGAGTATTCTAACAAAACTAGCCCTCTGCTTTAGCTCCGTTACAGCTTCCTGGCAGGTTTTGTCACTTATGTGTCCTTCAAAATCAACGTAGAATATGTACTCCCAAGGTTTCCTTCTGCTTGGTCTTGATTCCAGCTTTATCAGGTTTATGTCCCTGGTCGCAAAGGCTCCCAAGCTGGCATACAGGGCTCCTGGGATATTCTGAGCGCCGAAGACCAGAGACGTCTTGCTTCTAGGGGCAGGCTCAGGTTTCTCCCTGGCAATTACGAAGAACTTGGTGTAGTTGTTGACGTTGGTCTCAATCCCTTCTGCCAGGACTTCCAGTCTGTAGATTTGAGCTGCTCGCCGGCTGGCTACAGCCGCATGGCCCCTTAGGCCTTCTTCTTCTATCCTCTTGGCGCTGCCCGCAGTATCGTAAGTGGGCACGACCTCAGCCTTGAGCTTCCTCAAGAACTGCTCACACTGTGCTAAAGCTTGAGGGTGAGAGTGAACAGTCCCTATCGAGCCCAAGCTCTCCCCAGGCAAAGCCATCAAGCAATGGCTTATTCTAAGATTGATTTCGCCGAAGATGTCTAGGGGATAGCCTAGCAACAGGTCATAGGTCTCATTAATGCTGCCAGCCTGGGAATTCTCCGCTGGAACCATACCGAAATCGGCTTGGGCTGCCGTCACGGCCTCGAATACGTCGCTGAGGTAACGGCAGGGCGAAAGCTCAGCATCACCAAAAAAGGTTATAACCGCATCCTCGCTGAAAGCCCCCCTCTCCCCCTGAAAAGCAACCGTAACCATCCGTCGCCCCCGAAGCCAAGCTAGGCGCCCGCCAACTCGTTGCGCAAGGCTTCCTCGCTGTCAGTGGGTGTCAAAGCGATGATCCGGTCATTGGCTTGCAGAATAGTATCGGCGGCCGGAACCTGAGGCTTCTGTCCATTCCGCATAAGCAGCGCCAGAATGGCGTCAGGGGGCAAGGACAGCTCCGCGACCGACTTACCCACCGCTGGGGACCCCTCCCGTATTCTGACCTCAACGATCTCCGTCCCCTCCTCCCCCATGGTCAGAAGATGAACCAACGGATGCGTGGGTATCTTCTCTTCTATATGCTCCAGAATGAGGTTGGTGACAGTAATTGGGCAGTCAACCCCCAGCTCCTTGAAAATCTTCTCATTCTTGGGGCTATTAACCCGGGCAATGGTTCGGGGCACCCCGAATCTGTGCTTGGCCACCTGGCAGGCTACCAGGTTGTCCTCATCCTCATCGGTCGCAGCCACAAAAACATCAGCCCTGGATACCCCAGCCTCAGCCAGAGTAGCCACCTCACAACCGTCACCCCTTACGCAGATGCTTCCCAATTCGTCTTCAAAGGATGCACACTTGGCAGGATCCTTGTCCAGCACGAGCACCTCGTGCCTTTCTTTAAGCAATGCCTTGCACAGGTGATAGCCCACGCTACCACCGCCAACGACGACTATGTACATGTCAGCTTCATCTCCATCACGTAGCTACCAGTTTTTCCTTCAGCAACTGAGCAAAAACAGTTGTCGGGCTGATAGCCTCAAGACCAAGAGCCTCGTAGACGTCTTTCCGCAACGGGTCATATATCCTGCAGACCACTTTGGGAATACTGAATACGCGCTTGGCAATCTGAGCCGCCATAACGTTGCGGTTGTCACCCTGGGTCACCGCCACAAACGCGTCAGCTTCCTCTATGCCCGCCTTCCTCAGAATCTCCTCATCAGTACCATCGCCAACCAGTGCCGTACCCCCAAAAGCCGATGGCAACCGCCTGAAACTATGATCATCCACATCCAGGACTGTTACCTTATGGCCTTCGGCATCCAGCAAACCGGCTAGTTGAGCCCCAACTCGCCCGCAACCCATGATAACTACATTCATACTGTACCTCAAGAGACGGGTTCCCGACATAGCAGGACGCGGCAAGGAGCTTCCTTTAGGACATGAGGTATGGCGCTACCCAAATGAAAAATGCCGAAACGGCTCTTGTAGGTGAGGCCCATGACAATCAGATCAACTTCTCTTTCCATTGCCTCGTCCACAATAGCAGACCCTGCCTCGCGTGCCTGAATCAAGTCGGTCTCTACCTCATAATCTCGTTCAGCGGCGATATCCTCAGCACGGGTTAGCACCTCTTCTGCTCGCTGCACTTCCAACTCGATTACCGCATCCAAAGGTAAGCTGCGCTTCACCTCAATTACATAGACAACGTAAACCTCAGCCTTTGATTTCTTAGCCAGGTCACAGGCCAACTTCACAGCCTCGTCATCAGCGCCATTGCCGCTCGCCGCAACCAGTATTGTTTTCAGTTCCATAAGCTTATGCTATCACCGGCCAACTGCTTTGTTGCCGATATTATAGTTTCGCCTCACTAGTTATGCAATCATCTCTGGTCTGGGATAAAGCTCTCCGGCTTGCTAACCACTCCACCCGTGAGCGATCGTTTTCTTCGGATGAAAGCCATATAGATGACAAACCCTATCACCATCCAAGCCAGGCCAACCAAGCGGCCATAAGGCTGGGTGGCCATCACCACAAGCCATATGACCACTGTGCCAGCTAATCCCAAGATGGCCGTAATTGGCAATTCCCGTTGCCTGAACTTTATGTTCCAGCCCAGCTTAAAGGGACGGGGCAAATCCGGGCGCGTGATGCGCAAGCGCAAAATAGAGGCATGAGCAAAGATGAAAGCCAGCAAGGAGCCAAAGACATACAAGGCACCCAGTTCAATAAATGCGCCCGGGGCAAACAGGCCTGGGACCAAGAGCGCAACGGCCACAGCAGCAAAAAGAATGATAGAGACGTAAGGAGTTTTGAACCGATGATGGACGCGACTTAGGCCCCGGGGCATGAGCTGATGCCTCCCCATAGAGAAAGCCAGGCGTGATATGCCCATTAGCCCGGCATTGGTAGCTAGGAGCAGAATAGTAGCTGCCAGCACAGCTACCAGACCTGGCAGTAGGTCGCGGATCTCGGTGAATATCCAGGTGAGAACGATAACAGCTTCCTTTTCGGAAGAAAG
>JADHWZ010000122.1 GCA_016783225.1 Dehalococcoidia bacterium
CTCACACCCGTCCTGTTGAAGAGCGTACTCCATCAGTCTAACAGTATTTCGGTCATCTTGTACAATCGGTATTCCTTCGAACATGCTATCCCCCTTCGTCTTGGTTCTTCAAGTCACCACTTCCAGGCAGTGGGAAGCTGAAGGGGCTGCTTTTGCTCACTTTGCGGCACAACACTGGTTTGACAAAACTGCGCATGGATTGCGCGGCTGTCGGAATTTGTGTGCTGTATCGGCAGTAGAGTCCGATTTCATGCGGTCAAGTTTTCTCTCCTTGGTGACATCGAGGACAACTCTCACCTCGCCCAGGCTTTTGTCTCCTCATCGTTTGAGCCTTGATGAGTGCACGCTCACCACCAGCTCATAAGGTTCGCTGAGGGCCACCTCTTCGTCAGGCGATTCTGTCTGGACAAGACGTGCCAGTGCCAGCAAGCTTGGAACCTCCTCCAGCTTGGAAACACTCTTGGTGACCACATCCGCGGCTCCCTCTGCTAGCATTTGTTCCATATGAAGGTTCAAACAAGTTATCCTCCGTTTCTTGTCCAACGTTATCAGCGCATCTTTCATGCTGTTGGCGTTTGCCGCCAGCTCCCTTTTTCGCATTGCCACCATTTGTCGAGACTTTGATTTGATAGCAGGGCTGACATCCACGATTTCGTCGCGACCTTTGACCTCCAAGGTGGCCGTGTAGTGTCCCTTTTCTACCACCCCTCCGTAACCGGCTAACTTGCGTATGGGGTTTGTTGACCGTCACGCGAACAGCAGTGCTACCAGCACGGCCGCAAGCAGAACGGCGGCATTGATACCCAGAACCAAGTTGGGGAATACGCTGCATTTGGCGGCAAGACCCGCCAGAGGCTTTGGAAAAACGATGCCCCAACCAGATGCCCGTACCACCTTGCTGTCATATTCATGGATCAGTCCTTCCACGCTCCCGCAACCGCAGCGGTCAATGGGCCCGAGTTACGGCGGCATCGCCTCGTCCCGTGGTTTCCTTCCACGCCAGTCTGTTGCGTGGCACGCAGTTGAGTTTCTCCACCTAGCTGTGCCTATATCTACATTAGTATATGAACTCCATCTTGTCAATAATTGCGACTTAACAAATCTACAACCGGCGGCTCAAATTGGATTTAATCCTGACGCCAGGCCTCTCCCATCAAGGCAAGGCGAGAGAAGTTAGTGGGCGTGGTGCAGGATCTACCGTGTGGCGGAGGTCCTTCGGTCACTCAGCTCCCTGAGAATGACGGTATTCTCCTGAAGGCGGTTAGTGCGCGTAGTGTTACGAATAATTGAAAGGTGAACTCTGGGGGATTCCTTTACAGGGTAGGTACAGTGACATGTATTTGCATGCAACCCTAAAGGAAAGCAAGGGTCCCACAGACGCTGTGCCGTTGCTGTGTGTCTTTATCTTGGCCTCGTGCTAGAATAGATAAGCGACACCATTCTACTCTACAGAGGGACGCATGCCTTCAGATAGCATAATCGTAAGGGGAGCCCGAGAGCACAACCTCAAGAACATAGACGTAGCTATCCCACGAGACAAGCTCGTGGTTATCACCGGCGTCTCGGGCTCGGGCAAGAGCTCCCTGGCCTTCGATACCATATACGCGGAAGGGCAACGCCGCTACGTCGAGTCGCTGTCTGCCTACGCCCGCCAGTTCCTGGGACGTATGGAGAAGCCCGACGTCGATTACGTAGAAGGGCTGAGTCCCGCTATCTCGATTGACCAGAAGGGCCCTTCTCATAATCCGCGCTCTACCGTGGGCACCATAACCGAGATATACGACTACTTGCGCCTTCTTTTTGCCCGTGTTGGTCATCCTCATTGTCCTAGCTGTGGGCGCGAAATCTCCCGGCAGACAGTACAGCAAATCGTGGATGCCGTGCAGGAAATGCCCGCCGGCAGACACATCATGATACTGGCACCGCTAATCAGGGACCGGAAAGGTGAACACCAGGCGATATTTGATGGCCTGCGGAAAGCGGGATTCGTCCGCGTTCGAGTTGATGGCTATATTCACGACTTGTCTGAAGAGTTCGAGCTGGACAAGAACAAGAAACACACCATCGAAGTAGTGGTTGACCGGCTCAGGATAGGAGAAGCCGAAAACAGCCGTATTGCCGACTCTGTGGAGACCGCACTGAAGCTTGGAGCCGGAGTTGTCCTTGTCTCCATTACGGACAGAGAAGAGCTGCTCTTCTCTGAGCATTTCGCCTGCGTCTACTGCGGCATAAGCCTGAGTGAAATTGCACCGCGGACTTTCAGCTTCAACAGTCCCCACGGGGCTTGCCCAGAGTGCAGCGGGCTGGGCATGAAACTGGAGGTGGACCCCGACCTGGTGATACCGAACAGGAAGCTAAGCGTGTCTGAGGGCGCCATCCACCCGCGGGTCTGGGCTTCATGGCACACCAGCCAACTTCAGGATATGGCCCGACGCCACGGTTTCTCCCTTCATACGCCAATTGACGAGCTCAGCCAGGAGCATCTGAACCTTATCCTCCACGGTGAGAATGCAGAGGTGGCAAGATACCGCAATCGTTATGGACGAGTCAGAGAGTATTCCAGCGGCTATCAAGGGGTAGCCACCTCTTTGCAGCGCCTCTATCAAGAAACCGAGTCCAACAACAGCCGTGCCTTCATCGACAGATATATGGTCTCCCACCCCTGCCCAGTTTGCCGCGGAAAGCGGCTCAAACCTGAATCTCTGGCCGTTACTATCGCCGGCAAGAACATAACCCAGGTGACCGAGCTATGTGCGCTGGAAGCGTTTCGATGGATCCGGCTCCTAGACGATGAACAGAACCACAAACCCCTCCTGACACCTAGCGAACTGAGGATAGCCGACCAGATTCTGAAGGAGATAGGCTCCCGTCTGGGCTTTCTCAGAGACATTGGACTGGGCTATCTCACCCTGGAACGGCCATCTGCAACCTTGAGTGGTGGAGAAGCCCAGAGAATCCGGCTGGCTACTCAAATAGGGAGCGGCCTGATGGGAGTGCTTTATGTGTGCGACGAGCCTACGATTGGCTTGCACCCCGCCGACATCTTCCGCCTCATCGGAACGATGAAGAGATTGCGCGACCTGGGTAATACCATTCTCATCGTAGAGCACGATGAGACCATGATGCGGGCTGCCGATTACATTATCGATATGGGGCCCGGGGCCGGTGAGCATGGTGGCCAGATTGTGACCACAGGACCATTGGAAAGCATTATGAACTGCCCCGAGTCAATAACCGGACAGTACCTCAGCAGAACCAAGCGAATTTCTCTGCCAACAGGGCGGCGCCTTGGTTCGGGCAAAGAGCTGATAATCATGGGCGCCCGCGAGAACAACCTGAAGAACATTGATGTGACGGTGCCGCTGGGTAAGTTCGTCTGTATAAGCGGTGTATCAGGCAGCGGCAAGAGCACGCTTATCAACGAGGTGCTGTACAAGAAACTAGCTCAGACATTCTACAGGGCAAGGGATAGACACGGAGAATGCGACGGCATCATTGGCGTCGAGCATATTGACAAGGTCGTCAATATAGACCAATCGCCCATCGGCCGTACTCCGCGCAGCAACCCGGCTACGTACACTGGAACTTTCACCCCCATACGCGAACTCTTTGCCACCGTGCCCGAAGCTCGCATGCGCGGGTACCGCCAGGGCCGGTTTTCTTTCAATGTCCGTGGGGGACGGTGTGAGGCCTGCCAGGGCGAGGGCTATATCCAGATAGAGATGCACTTCCTGCCCGACGTTACCGTGCCGTGTGAAGTGTGCAAGGGGAAGCGTTACAACCGCGAGGCCCTCGACATACTCTTCAAGGCCAAGAACGTCGCCGATATTCTGGATATGACCGTGGATGAAGCCCTAGCCTTCTTCGAGCACTTTCCCAAGGTTAAAAACAAGCTACAGACACTCCGAGATGTTGGCCTGGGCTACATACGGCTGGGACAGCCAGCACCAACGCTTTCTGGCGGAGAAGCCCAGCGGGTCAAACTTGCCACTGAACTATCTCGGCGCTCCACTGGCAAAACACTCTACATCCTCGATGAGCCTACCACCGGTCTCGCCTTTGCCGACATAGCGTATCTACTACAGGTACTGCACCGCCTGGTAGACGCCGGAAATACCGTGGTCATTATCGAGCACCACCTGGACGTGATTAAGAACGCTGACTATATAATCGACCTTGGCCCCGGTGCCGGCGATGAAGGAGGCCACGTTATGGCCACCGGCACACCCGAGGAAATAGCCCGGGTAGATGCCTCGCTCACTGGCCAGTATCTCCGCAGCGTACTGCAGAAGCAGCAGAAAGAGTACTCTCTGGCCACGTAATCGCCATTCGCCTCCGCTTACCCTGTGCGAGGTTCCTCGTGGAGTCCATCGTAAGTCAGGCTCGTTCGCGGGGTTTATCCCAAGCATCAGATTCTTCGGTCGCGCAGCCTGTCCTGAGCCCTGTGAGACTCTGCGTACAGCTCACCGTGAGCTACGTGATACTCTTCGCGGAGTCTACCCTGAGCGAGAGATTATTCGCGCAGTTTACCCTGAGTGGGAGATTCTTCGCTGGGCTCAGAATCACAGAAGCGAAGAGCCCCGAATGACAAGGGCGAAGGGCTCAGAATGACGGGAGGGGGAGGGCATAGAGGCGTGCCGGCCGGTAGGTTACACCTTCACTCATCGTGGGTGTCAGCCCCCCAGACCTGACACTCCCCGTGGTACAGCAAGTTGCGTGTGGGCGGATGAATATCACGGGGAAGACCATGCAGACGGACTTCGATGTCCTTGCACACAACCATCCCAGACTGTGGTGCTCTGAAGTCGCTTGGTTTTCGCCTATAGTTCTAGGCTAACGTTTCCACCCGATTCCGGCCGGTCTCTTTAGCCCTGTACAGAGCTTCGTCAGCACGAGAAATGAGGGAGTCTTTGTCGTCACCGGCTCTGTAGCCGGATAGCCCCTGTCTTACAGTTACGCTGAACACCTTCCCCTCAGAAGCTGTCTTCTCGGTAGCCTCAATGATCTCCCGAATTCGCTCAGCCACAATCACAGCCGAAGACAATTGGGTCTTGGGCAAAACAACGACGAATTCCTCCCCTCCATACCGTCCCGCGCTGTCTGCGATTCGAACGTCCTCACGCACGAGCTTTGCAACCTTCTCCAGCACCTCGTCTCCGACGAGATGTCCGTACTGGTCATTCACCTTCTTGAAATAGTCAATATCCATGAGGCTGAGGCTGAATTCTTCCTTGTAGCGCCTGGCATGGTTAGTCGATTCCTCCAGCTTACGCAGAATTGCTCCCCTGTGTTATACAACCCCGTCAAGGAATCATAATTGGCTAGTCTCTCCAGCTGTTCCGTAAACCTCCGATGGATCTCATAATACAGCCGTTCAACTGAACCCTGGCCTAGTATCCTACTTTTCATGCCCATAGTAAATGCCCCATTGGTAACCCTGCACGTAGGCAAAAGGTATTATTGAGCAACAGAGAGGGCGTCTTGTGAACGGGATTGGGCAGCACCGGAGCTTACATGAAGACCTAATGGGTGAGACAGTGGAGCAATTCTACGGTTGCGCAGGTTGCTGAGCTTCCTCCGCTTGCATATTCCCGCGCACGTACCTGTAAATCCCCACCACGGTCGCTGCCAAAGGCACAGACAGTATCAAGCCCCAGACCCCGGCAACATAGGTTCCGAGACCGAGCAGGACCAGTACCATTGCCGGATGTATGCGCATGTAGGACGCCTGAATCCTAGGACGAAGAAGGAGATTCTCCAGGGCTTGAGCGACTAAATAGACAAGTGCCACCCAGATAACCTTGTCCGGCGCCACCGCCAGAGCGACGATCACACCTGCGACACCCCCAATCCAGGGTCCCACCACCGGAATGATATCAGTTATTCCAGCGAAGACAGCTAACCCCAGCGCCAGACCGAAGTCTATCCCCAAGATGAGTAATCCGGCAAAACAGAGGCAGCTTATGACAAGGCTCAGCACCAGCTGGGCCCGGACGAACCGTCCAAGAACATCTGCGATGATCGAGATGATATTCCTGGCATGTCCAGCTACCCGCGGCGGCAGGCCCGCATAGAACCCGGTGCTCAGTTTCTCCCAGTCCTTCAGCAGGTAGAAGAGAAACAAGGGTAAGCAGCCAAAACCGAATATCAAGGCACCACTGGCTGGTGTAAAGGCAACGCCTCTTACCAAGGCATCTCGCATGAGTTTGCTTAGCGCTCCCCCTACATCCTGAAGAAGACTATCCACTTGCTCCTTCAATTGCAGAGGCAGCCATTGTCGGAGACCTTCGCCCCACTGC
>JADHWZ010000123.1 GCA_016783225.1 Dehalococcoidia bacterium
CCTGGTTGAAGGATGGACGGTGAACCATACACCCGAGGAAGTGATGACCATGCTCCAGCAGGCGGGCGTGCCCGCCGGGATGGTGGAGAACGCGGAGGACCTCTTCCGCGATCCACAGCTTGAGTATCGACACCATTTCGTGCCTCTGGACCATGCTGAGATGGGCAGCTATCGGATTAGCTCAGCGGTTTTCAGGCTGTCGAGGTGCTCTAATGAACCGCGATTTGCAGCTCCCCTGCTAGGCGAGCACAACGAATATGTCCTCAAGGAAGTCCTCGGTATGTCCGATGATGAGGTCGCCGACCTGGTAGCAGATGGCGGTCTTGAATGAAACAGCATAATATGTGGTCTTCAAGTCGAAGGATAACCTGTGTCCTGGACAGGCGTGGTCGCCGAAATCTTATTGGAAAGGAGTTAAGGAAATGGACTTCGAGTTGAGTGAAGAGCAAAAGATGCTGAAGAAGATGGTGCATGACCTGGCCGAGAAGGAGTTCCGCCCCAAGGTGGCGGAATGGGAAGCCAGTGGCGAACCCATGCCCCGTGACTACTTCAAGAAACTGGCAGACTTGGGCTTAATAGGACTGCCTATGCCTGTCAAATATGGAGGACAGGGTCGAAATGCTTTCGAAGCCATTCTGGCAATCGAGGAGCTAGCGCGGGTATCACATTTATGTGCCGGCCCCGTTTTTGAATCCAGTGTGGGGCCGGTCAGGGTCATCGACCAGTTTGGCACGGAAGAGCAAAAGCAGAAGTATATACCTCCTGTGTGCCGGGGCGAATCGTGGATGGCAGTTGCCATGACCGAGCCTGAGGCCGGCTCGGCGTTGACCGACCTCACCACCAGAGCCGTTGTGGATGGCGACCATTATGTGGTGAATGGCATGAAACGCTTTGTCAGCGGAGGGGGCGAGGCTGACGTTTATGTGACGTATGTGAGACTCAGTGAGCAGAAAGGCGCCAAAGGGATTGGCGGGCTTATCATCGAAAAGGGGACCCCAGGCTTCTCTTTCGGTAAGCAAGAGCAATTCATGGGTATGAGAGGCACCCCAAGCTGCGACCTGATTTTTGATAACTGCCGGGTACCCAGGGAGAACCTGGTCATCAAGGAGGGGGATTTCAGAAAGCTGATGACTGCATTTGACCTTGAGCGGTGCGGCAATGCAACCATGTGCTTGGGGATAGCCCAGGGGGCTCTCGAGGAAGCGATGGCCTATTCGCAACAGCGGAAAGCGTGGGGCAAAGACATATGTGAATTCCAGGCAGTCCAGTTCATGCTGGCGGATATGGCCCTAAGGGTTGAAGCATCCCGCCTTCTCATCTACAGGGCAACGGTCAATGCTGCTGCTGGGTTGCCTGTTCCGCTTGAGGCCAACCTTGCCAAGTGCTTTGCCAATCAGATGGTTAGAGAGGTTACGGGGCTTGCCATGCAAATACACGGGGGCTACGGTTACTCCAAGGATTATCCCGTCGAGCGGCTGTTTCGTGATGGTTGGGGCTGGGGTATCGCCGGCGGAACCATTGAGATGCAGAAGATCACCATAGCGTCTTTGCTTGTGCAGCGCAGATTTGACCAGAGAAGGTAACGGTCCATGATTCTATGGAGGAACAGCGATGAGAGAATGCAGGATTGAGGAGAATAAGGCAAAGTGCAACTGCACCTATGAACCATGCTCCAGGAAGGGTATTTGCTGCGAGTGCATAAGGTATCACTGGGACTCAGGCGAACTGCCAGCCTGCTTTTTCCCCGATGATGTGGAGAGCACCTACGACCGCTCTATCGAGAGATTCATCGAGACGTACCGCAAGAGAGGGCGGTGGTGGTGAGGAAGGCGGATAGCTAGAGCCCGAGCCTTTCGGATACACCCTGCATTGCCCTGAGGACCGTTTCTACGTGTTCGGTAAGCGGCACGCCCAGTTCCTCCGCGCCCCTTTCAATCATTCTCCGGTCAACACCTGCCGCGAAGGCCTTTTCCTTCCACTTCTTCATCACTGACTCGACGGTGACATCGGCTATCTTCTTCGACGGCCTGGTCAAGGCGACGGCAACGATCAGCCCCGTCAGTTCGTCTACCGCGTAGATGGCCCTTTTCAGGTCGGTGTCCCTGGCCGTGTTCGTATGTTCAGCGTGAGCCAGGACCCCCTCGGTGAGTTCGTCGGCGTATCCCTTTTCTTTCAGGTATTCAACCCCCTTGAAGGGGTGGTCTTTGAGGTCAGGGTACTTCTCATAGTCGAAGTCATGGAGAAGGCCCACCGCCCCCCATTTGTCGGGGTCACCTCCGAGCTTGGAGGCGTAGGCCCTCATCGCGGCCTCCACGGCATAAGCGTGTTTCTTCAAGTTCTTGTTGCTGACCCATTCGTCCAGAATGCTTTGAGCCTCGTCTGTTCGTGGCCAGTTGCTCATCTTGCCCTCCTTTCTCTCATACTATAGATGCAGCCGCAGTAGTCCTGCCGATAAAGCTCCCATCGCCTGGCTAACTGAATCGCCCGTTTGAAGCCATCTTTCTTCTTGAAATCCCTCACCAGAAACTTCTCTCCCCCGATCTCGCGCCCTATACTATTGATTACTTGTGCGGACTTGTGGGGACTTATTGTCAGCGTAGTCGTGAAGGCATCCGCCCCACAATCCACGAGGTAATGGTATGTCTTCTCCAGCCTCATCCTGTAGCAGACGTGGCATCTTTTTCCGCCTTCCGGTTCGTGTTTGAGAGAAGCCGTCTCTTCGAGCCAGTCTTCCGGTGTGTAGGGGCCTACCTCTAGTGCAAAACCCAGTTCTCGAGCTACCCGGTACGTGGTATCTAACCGCCTTTGATACTCTTCGGCTGGGTGGATGTTCGGGTTGTAGAAGAAGCCAGTAACGTGATGCCCTTCTGCGGCCAATACTTCCACCGCTCCGGCGGCACAGATTCCACAGCATATATGTAGGACTACTTTCACAGCGGCCTCCTATGCCGACTATCCTTTCCCCATACGCATTAGACCCAGGATAACGAACAAACCCAGGGCCAGACTCGAAGCACATGCCAGGAACATTACCTCAAAACTGCTCGCTTCGGCTACAAAACCCATGGCTGTGGGCCCGACGGCCAAGCCGATCTGAAAGAAACAGGTGGGCATAGCCATCGCCAGGCCCCTCTGCCCTGCTGAAGATAAGTCAGCTACCACAGCCAGGCCTGCCGGCATAGCTAGTCCCATACCGATGCCGAAGAATATAGCTACGATGATAAGTGGTGATAGGCTATGGAACGCGGAAATGAAGCCTGCAGCTACGGCGGTAACCGCCATGCCGCAGACAATCATCGGCTTCCTGCCAACCCTGTCCGATAATCTGCCGGCTGGAGCTCGCAACAAAGCCGAGCTCGCGTAGGTGGCGGTGATGATCGCCCCGGCGCCGGCCGCAGTTATGCCGAAGCCTTGTCCGTAGAGCGGCATATACGTGCCAAGGGTCCCGGCGCCGATAGCAATGAATAGGGGCATCAGCAAGGCGGCGAAGGCAAGCGCCTGCTTCATCCAACCCCACGAGCTGCTTCTGGTTCGCTCGACCACTGACGGCTGGGTGATAGTCCCGAGCCGGCAGAGGACGAAGACCAGACCCAGCAGAGAAACAGCGCTACAGCTATAGAAGGCGGCCGCGAAGCCGAAGCGATCCAGCATGAAGCCACCCGTTATCGGCCCCGCCATGAGACCCAGATGGAAAGACATGGTGTACCAGCCTATAGCTTCACCTCGTTGTGCTGCCGGGGCTAGGTCAGTCGCCAATGCAACGGCAGCCGGCAGGTAAGCAGCTGCGCTCAACCCATGAATCGCTCTGACTATGATGAGTTGCTGAGGGTTCGCGGCCAGGGGATAGAGCAACGGCGCCAGGGCGAAGATAGCCAGGCCAACGATGACAAACTTGTGTAACCCCAGCCTGTCTGAAAGCATACCAAGGGGGATCAGGAGCAGTGCGGTAACGTAGGAATAGGTGGCTACTATCAGCCCAACTTGAGATACCGGGGCACCGAGTTCAGCAGCGTAGAGAGGCACCACCGGGAATAGCCAACTCAAGCTGCAACCGGCGACAAAGGCTGCGCTGTAGAGCGTGAGCAGGGCAGGGAAGTTCTTCAACCGTGACTCTCGTGCCCATTACTTTATCACAAAGGCGTGTCATGCTAAAGCGCCCGTTCCGGTCCGATAGCTTACTGGCTAAGGTTGCCCATTTACCGACCAATGTAGTGCGACCTTTTAAGGTCGCCTTGGGGAGGTTTTGGCGAGGCTAAAGCCTCGCACTACATGCTAATGTCAAGGTTGTACGAGGCGGCCAGCGTCTCTGGCGTTCCGTTATTGCGAGGCGCCGGGTGCCGAAGCAATCCCGGGGGCAGGGTAGAGTTCTTGGGTTGCTTTGCTTCGCTGGCAATGACAGTGGGTGGGCTTATCGCGGCATAGAAGTCACCCACGTGGACGTCGTTCGAACGTTGGTCACGCGTAGGCGGGTGACTCGCGGTGAAGAATGTGAAGAAGAGCGTCCTGGGCCTAGGATAACGATGCTTCATGTGGTAGAATACGATTATGTCGAGTGGGAACGGGGAACCCAGCCTAGGTATGGAGAATGAGCACCCTTCCTGGCTCAAGGCGAAGCTGGCTGATTTCCTGACGCTGAGTCGCGTAGTCCTTGGGGTGGTGATTCTCTCCCTGAGCCTGGCAGGCAGGGATGCCTACCTGACGGTGCTCCTCCTGGTGATACTTGGAGGAATAACCGACGTACTTGATGGGCGGGTGGCCAGGCACTATCTGGGTGGCGAACGAGAGGGCAGACTCGGTAAGCATGACCTGGAAATAGACACGTTCTTCGTTCTCTGCGCGCTGGCCTATTTCTCTATTTCGGGGATAATTATCCCCACCGCGGTAGGCCTGGGATGGATAGGCCTGGCCGTGGTCGCTATTGCGGTGTACAGAGGAAAGCCCAAAATCTTGCTCATATTTGAGGTTCCCGCCATACTGGCCTTGATAGTCAGTGCCGGATTATACGACTTGAAGATATTCCTCTTGATCGTCCTACCGGCGCTGTTTGCCGGGACGGTCATAAACCACAAGAGAGTCCGCTATCAGCTCTTCGAGAATTTCCCCAGATACTTCTCCCAGTGACGGGACCTGTCGTTCTGTTTGTAGTCCTGATTGCACCAGCGAGCTTCTCGTGGCATAATTCTGTCCCCACTTGCTTGGGATGGGCACCAAATCCCTCAAGAGCACACAGGAATTCGGCGGGAGGAGAGAAAAGCCATGGATGTCATCGAGGCGATCAAAGCAAGACATAGCGTGAGGGCCTTCAAGCCTGACCCTGTGCCAAAGGAGACCCTTGCGGAGCTTATGGAGGTGGCTCTGTGGGCGCCCTCCTGGGCAAACACTCAGACCTGGGAGTTCGCCATCGTGGGTGGGGAAGTCATGCGAGAGCTCAAGGAACTGCTGGCGGCTAAGGCATCAGCCCAGGACGAGAGGTATCCTGACATCCCACGTCCGGAGTGGCCTTCCCCATATCGAGAGCGGAGCAGAGAGAACGGAGTCCGGCTCTACCAGCTGCTGGGCATAGCCCGCGATGATATGGAGAGACAACTGCAGTGGTTTGTCGGTATGTATCGCTTCTTCGATGCCCCCAATGGTGTCATTGTCTACATTGAAAAAGACCTTGGCATCTGGGCAATTCTGAACGTGGGTCTGATTGTCCAGACCATAGCCCTGGCGGCGGTGGACTACGGGTTGGGGACAACTATCCTGGCGGCCGGCGTGAGCTATCCCGACGAGGTGAGACACATGCTGAACATCCCGGAGTCGAAAGAGCTGGTGATTGCCATGGCCATTGGCTACCCGGACGCAGAGGCCAAGGTGAATACGTTTCGCAGCAGTCGTGTACCACTTGACGCCGTAGCTACGTGGCACGGCTTCTAGTCAGTGCCCTATCCCAAACAAGAGGCTTACCCCGCTTCCCGCGACCATGACAATGACTATGACCTTTAGAACGGTGTCCGGAAGTCTCACTGCCAGGCGGCTTCCGATAAGAACGCCTGGGAAGGCTCCAAGCGCCATCAGGGCCATGGTCAGGAGAACAATATTCCCATTAAGGAGATACACCATACCGCCGAGCGCGGAAAGCACAACAGAGATGGCAACGCTGGTGCCAACGGCCTGACTGGGGTTGGCATCAAGGAACAGCATCAGCACCGGAATTATCAGGACTCCTCCCCCTATCGATGTGGCTCCAATCAACGCTCCGATAATAACACCAGCTACGATAGCGGTGGCCTTCTT